>JAFEEH010000205.1 GCA_018241185.1 Pseudomonadota bacterium
GGCGAGCCCTCGATCGGCGAGACGATCTTGACCAGGCCGTCCTCCTGCGAGATCTCGATGCCCACGCCCACGAATCGGCCCGAGGTGCCCTCGCGGAATTCCTTGAAGGACTTCTTGTCGAAGTACTGCGAGTGCGGATCGAGCCCGGACACCATGCCGGAGATGGCGTCGGAGATCAGCTTCTTCTCGTCGACCGGCTCGACGTAGTCGCTCTTGACCATGCCGAACACGGCAGCGAGCTGCTGCAGTTCTTCCAGCGGCAGGGGCGCCATCGCCCCTCGCGCCACCGTCTGCAGCGAGACGGTCGTCAGCACGCCGGCGACGACGCCTGCGCTCACCCAACCGGTGATCTTGAGTTTCTGGCCCATGGAGTTCCCTTCGGCGAACCGGATCGATTCAATATACACAGCTTGGAAGCAATTTCCCCGCCGCGGTTCCGTGACCGTTGAGTCCCGTCAGGCTTTGCCCTGCGAGGCGACGGCGGCTGCCGCCTTGGCCGCGGCCTCGGCATCGCCCAGGTAATAGTGGCGCAGCGGCTTGAGGTCGTCGTCGAGTTCGTAGACCAGCGGGATGCCGTTCGGGATGTTCAGGCCGACGATGTCGCTGTCGGAGATGCCGTCGAGGTACTTGACCAGTGCCCGGATCGAATTGCCGTGCGCCGCCACCACGATCCGGCGGCCGGCGCGTATGGCCGGAGCCATCGACTCGTTCCAGAACGGGAGCACGCGCGCCACGGTGTCCTTCAGGCACTCCGTCAGCGGGACCTGTTCGGGTGACAGCTTGGCATAGCGCACATCGCTGCGCTCCGAGCGCGGGTCGGTCGGCTCCAGCGCCGGCGGCGGGGTGTCGTAGCTGCGGCGCCAGACCAGCACCTGCTCGTCGCCGTACTGCTTGGCCATGTCGGCCTTGTTCAAGCCCTGCAGCGCGCCGTAGTGGCGTTCGTTGAGGCGCCAGGAATGCACCACAGGCAGCCAGGTGCGGTCCAGCTCGTCGAGCGTGTGCCACAGGGTGCGCGTGGCGCGCTTGAGCACGCTGGTGTAGGCGACGTCGAAATCGTAGCCCTCGGCCTTGAGCAAGCGCCCGGCCTGCTTGGCCTGCTCGACGCCGGTTTCGGTCAGGTCGACGTCAGTCCAGCCGGTGAAGCGGTTCTCGAGATTCCAGGTCGATTCGCCGTGGCGGATCAGCACCAGTTTGTGCATGGAAGCCTTTTGGATGTTCGGTGGGAAAGCGCCATTCTAAAATCCCGGGTTTGCCCACCCGGAACGCCCCGTGAAATTCTTCGTCGACAACTGGCTCCTGATTCTCATCGCCCTGAGCTCCGGCGGCATGCTCGCCTGGCCCAAACTGCGCGGTGCCGGCCAGGGCTCACTGACGGTGCAGGGTGCGGTGCACATCATCAACCGCGAGCGCGGTGTGCTGGTCGACGTCCGTGAGCCGGACGAGTTCGCCGCCGGCCACCCGGTGGGCGCACGCAACGTGCCGCTGGACCAGTTGGAGGCCAAGCTGCCCGGTACGGTGAAGAACAAGACCGTGCCGCTGCTCCTGATCTGCGCCAGCGGCAGCCGCGCCCAGCGTGCCGTGGCCACGGCCAAGAAACTCGGCTATGAGCAGGCCCAAGCGGTGGGCGGCGGGCTGAAAGCGTGGAAAGACGCTAATCTGCCCGTCGAGAAGGCCTGACGCGCCCCGGCGTCGCGGCCTGCAAGGAGTCCCATGCAACCCGTCAAGATGTACACCACCGCGGTCTGTCCCTACTGCGTCCGCGCCAAGCAGATCCTCAAGTCCAAGGGCGTCGAGCAGATCGAGGAGATCCGCATCGACACCAACCCCGAGGAGCGCGCCCGCATGATGGAGATCACCCAGCGCCGCACCGTGCCGCAGATCTTCGTAGGCGACACCCACGTCGGCGGATGTGACGACCTGATCGCGCTCGACGGCCGCGGCGGCCTGGTGCCGCTGCTGCAGGGCGCCTGAATCCGCGCTGCCTCCTCGGCCTGCGCCCGGATCGGGCGACGGGGAGGCGATAATCCCCGACCTCTCGCACGCCCGCCGTGGGAATCCTCCCTCGCGGGCGTTGTTTTGACCTGAAAGCAAAGCCATGGCCGACCAACAAGCCGCAGAACCCGTCTTCCAGATCCAGCGCGTCTACCTCAAGGACCTGTCGCTGGAGCAGCCCAATTCGCCGGCCATCCTGCTGGAGCAGCAGCAGCCCACGGTCGACATCCAACTCGGCGTCGAAGCGCAGAACGTGACTGAAGGCATCTTCGAGATCACCGTGTCGGCCACGGTGCAGACCAAGATCGACGACCGCACGGTGTTCCTGGTCGAGGCCAAGCAGGCCGGGATCTTCGAGATCCGCAACCTGCCCGAAGACCAGATGGGCCCGATCCTGGGCATCGCCTGCCCGCAGATCGTGTACCCCTACCTGCGCGGCAACGTGGCCGACGTGATTCAGCGCGGCGGCTTCCCGCCCGTGCACCTGGCCGAGATCAATTTCCAGGCCATGTACGAGCAGCAGCAGGCCCAGGCCGCCGGCGAAGGCGTGCCGGCCAACGCCCAGTAATCCGCGGCGCGTCGCCGATGCGCATCTGCGTGCTCGGCGCCGGGGCCTGGGGCACGGCCCTGGCCATCAGCGCCGCCGGCCACACCGCGGGCGGCCGGAGCGTCACTTTGTGGGCGCGCGATCCGGGGCAGGTGACCGAGATGGTTCGAGCGCGCAGCAACGCGCGCTACCTGCCCGGCATTCCCTTTCCGTCATCGCTCGTGCTGCAGGCCGGCGAAGCGCAGCATGCCTGCGCAAATGCCGACCTCGTCGTCGTCGCCACCCCCATGGCGGCGCTGCGCGAGCAGTTGGGCCTGCTGCAATCCTCTTTGGCGCCCGTTGCCTGGCTGTGCAAGGGCGTCGAACAGGCCGCCGGCAGCGCGCCCGGCCTTCTGGCCCACGAAATCCAGATGCAGGTCGCACCCAGCCTGCGCGCAGGGGTCCTCAGCGGTCCCAGCTTCGCCCAGGAAGTGGCGAGGGGCCAGCCCACGGCGCTGGTCGCAGCCAGCACCGACGCCGGCGTGCGCGATGCGCTGGTCGCGGCCTTCCATGGGCCCACGCTGCGCGTCTATGCCAATGACGATCTGGTCGGCGTCGAAGTCGGCGGGGCGGTGAAGAACGTGCTGGCCATCGCCACCGGCCTGGCCGACGGCCTGGCACTGGGCCTGAACGCGCGTGCGGCGCTCATCACGCGCGGACTGGCCGAGATGACGCGCTTCGGCGTCGCCCTCGGCGCGCGGCCTGACACCTTCATGGGCCTCTCGGGGCTGGGCGACCTGGTGCTCACCGCCACCGGCGACCTGTCGCGCAACCGGCGCGTGGGCCTGCTGCTGGCCGAGGGCCGCACGCTCACGCAGGCGGTCGAGTCGCTGGGTCACGTGGCCGAAGGCGTGTACTGCGCCCGAACCGTGGTGCAGCGCGCGCGGCACCTGGGCGTCGACATGCCGATTGCCCAGGGTGTGGTCGCGCTGCTGGATGGCCGCCTGCGTCCCGCCGATGTCGTGGCGGAGTTGATGGGGCGCGAGCCGGGCACCGAATCCCCTTGAGCGCCTGAGAGTCTTCGCCCCTCCCTGCCATCACGCCAAAAAGCGCACGGGCGCCGAGCCCACCGCGCCCAAGACCTTTCGATGACTTCCCGTTTCTTCGATTTTTCCTCCTCCGCCGTGGCCGAGTTGGCGCGCGCGGATGCCGAGCGTGCACTGCGCGAGGACGTCGGTGACGGCGACCTGACGGCAGCCCTGGTGCCCGCACGCCCGGCCACCGCCCGCGTGCTGTTGCGCGAAGACGCTGTCCTGTGCGGCGCGCCATGGGCCGAAGCCGTGGTGCGCCTGCTCGACCCGCAGGCCCGCATCACCTGGCATGCCGCCGAGGGCGCGCGTGTCGCTGCAGGCCAGACCGTGCTGGAGATCGTCGGCGACGCGCGCGCGCTGCTCACCGCCGAACGTACCGCGCTGAACTACCTGCAGCTTCTCAGTGCCGTGGCCACCCGCACCGCCACTTACGTCGAGACGGTGCGTGGCACGCGCGCACAGGTCGTCGACACCCGCAAGACCCTGCCCGGCCTGCGTTTGGCGCAGAAGTACGCTGTGCGCACCGGCGGCGGCACCAACCACCGCATCGGCCTGTACGACGCCATCCTGATCAAGGAAAACCACATCGCTGCTGCCGGTGGCGTGGCCGCCGCGCTGGCGGCCGCAGGCCGGCTGGGCGGTCAGGCCCGGTTCACCGAGATCGAAGTCGAGACCCTGGTCCAGCTCGACGAGGCGCTGGCCCACGGTGCGCGCATGGTGCTGCTCGACAACATGGACCTGTCCACCCTGCGCGAAGCGGTGCTACGCAACGAGGCCGCCGGAGCCGCCCGCGCGGTACTGGAGATTTCCGGCGGCGTCACGCTCGAGGGCCTGCGCGCGCTGGCCGAGACCGGCGTCGACCGAATCTCGGTCGGCGCGCTGACCAAGGACATCAAGGCCACCGACTTCTCCATGCGCTTTGCCGGACACTGACATGGCCGCCCTCATCGACATCGAATACGAACAGCCGGACGGCGCAACCTGCGACACCCGCGTCGCCTGGGCCCGCGTGCCGCCGGAGCCCGCGCCGGCCGAGCGCGAGGCGCTGAAGGCCCGCATCCGCGAACTGCTGCGCGAGCGCAACGCGGTGATGGTCTCGCACTACTACGTGCACCCCGACCTGCAGGACCTGGCCGAGGAAACGGGCGGCATCGTGAGCGACTCGCTCGAGATGGCCCGCTTCGGCCGCGACCACGCGGCCCGGACGCTGATCGTCTCCGGCGTGCGCTTCATGGGCGAAACGGCCAAGATCCTCTCGCCCGAGAAGCGGGTGCTGATGCCCGACCTGGACGCCACCTGTTCGCTCGACCTGGGTTGCCCGGCCGACGAGTTCGCGGCCTTCTGCGATGCGCACCCCGACCGCACCGTGGTGGTCTATGCCAACACCAGCGCGGCGGTGAAGGCACGGGCCGATTGGCTGGTCACCTCCAGCTGTGCGCTCGACGTGGTGCGCGCGCTCGACGCCCAGGGCCGCAAGATCCTGTGGGCCCCCGATCGCCACCTGGGTGACTACATCCGCCGCGAGACCGGTGCCGACATGCTGAACTGGAACGGCGCCTGCATCGTGCACGACGAGTTCAAGGCGCTCGAGCTGGAACTGCTCAAGCAGGCGCACCCGATGGCCAAGGTGCTGGTGCACCCCGAATCCTCCGCCGCGGTGGTCGCGCTGGCCGATGCGGTGGGCTCCACCTCCGGCATCCTGGCTGCTGCCGCGCGCATGGACGCGCCCGAATTCATCGTTGCGACCGACAACGGCCTGCTGCACAAGCTTCGCACGCTCAACCCTGGCAAGACCTTCATCGAGGCGCCCACCGCCGGCAACAGTGCCACTTGCAAGAGCTGCGCGCACTGTCCGTGGATGGCCATGAACGGCCTGGCCGACCTGGCGCGCATGCTGGAGAGCGGCCACGGCGAAATTCACGAGGTGCATGTCGACCCGACGCTGGGCCTGCGTGCCCGCGTGCCGATCGACCGCATGCTGGCCTTCACCGCGGGCCTCAAGCAGGGCCAGGCGCCCGGCGCGCTGGTCGCCGGCATCGGCGCGGCCTGATGGCCCACGCCGTCTCGGCGCGCATCGACTTCGCTTCGCCCCATGACCCTGCCGCACCGCGCCTGCGGCACGCCTTCGGCATGCCGCGCGAGTGCCTGGTCGCACACGCCGTGGCCGAAGTCCGGCCGGTGCTCGACGCGGTGCAGGCGCATGCGCGGCAGGGCCGTTGGTGCGTGGGTTACCTGCGCTACGAGGCAGCGCCAGCCTTCGATGTAGCGCTGGCGGTACGCCCCGCCGACGGCCCACTGGCCTGGTTCGGCATCCACGACGAGGCGCTGGCCTGGCGCGACGATGACGTCCCCGAAGGCCCGCCTGCGCAGGTGGCGTGGCAGGCCTCGCTCACGCGCGGCGAATTCGACGGCGCGCTGGCGCGATTGCACGCCGCCATCGCCGCCGGTGCCCTCTACCAGGCCAACTACACCGCGCCGCTTCACGGCACCTTGGCCGCGGCGGCAGACACCCGCCAGCGTGCGTGGGCGCTCTTCGACGCGCTGCGGCTGGCGCAGCCCGGTGGTTATGCCGCCTTCATCGACGCCGGCACGGAACAGGTGCTGTCGGTATCGCCCGAGCTGTTCTTCGACTGGCGCGAGCGGCGCCTGCTGACCCGGCCGATGAAGGGCACCGCCGCGCGCGGCCCCGACGCGCAGGCCGATGCACTGGCAGCCCGCCAACTGGTCGGGTCGCCCAAGGAGCGCGCCGAGAACGTGATGGTGGTCGACCTGCTGCGCAACGACCTGTCTCGCATCGCCGAAGCCCATTCGGTGCGCGTGCCCCGGCTCTTCCACGCCGAGGCCTTGCCCACCGTGTGGCAGATGACCTCCGACGTCGAGGCGCGCACCCGCGCCGGCTGCACGCTGGCTGACGTGTTCACCGCGCTCTTTCCCTGTGGTTCGGTGACCGGCGCGCCCAAGGTGGCGGCGATGCAGGCCATCCGCGCACTCGAACCGGCGCCGCGCGGCGTGTACTGCGGCGCCGTCGGCGTGGTGCAGCCCGGCGGCGCGGCGATCTTCAATGTGCCCATCCGCACGGTGGTGCTGCGCGGCAATCGGGCCGTGTGCGGCATCGGCAGCGGCATCACGGCCGGCGCGGATGCCGAGGGCGAGTGGCGGGAATGGCAGCACAAGCGGGCCTTCGTCGATCGCGCCGGCCAGCCCTTCTCGTTGCTCGAAACGCTGTTGCTGGCAGACGGCCAGGTGCGCGACGCCGGCGCCCACCTGGCGCGCATGGCAGCTGCGGCCGTGCATTTCGGCCGCTGTTGGCCGGCCGAGGCGGCGGCCCAGGCCCTTGTGGATTTGGCGCAGGCGCACCCGCGCGGTGCTTGGCGCGTGCGCCTGCTGCTCGATGCCGACGGGCGCCTGGAAGCCCAGGCCTACGGGCAGGATGCGACCCCCGTGCGCGTGCGCCTGCAGCTTGCCGATCGACCCTTCGAAGAAGCGCACGGCGAATTCGTGCGCTTCAAGACCACCCGCCGCGCGCACTACGACGCGTTCGCGCCCACCCGGCCCGGTTGCTTCGACACTCTGCTCTGGAACACCGCGGGCGAGTTGACCGAATGCACGCGCGGCAACATCGCCTTCAGGATCGGCGGCCGCTGGGTCACGCCGCCCCTGGCGTGCGGGCTGCTGGGCGGCGTCGGCCGTGCACGCGCGCTGCGCGAAGGACGGCTAGCCGAGGCCGTGGTGCGGAAGGGCGAGCTCCCGCGCGTGGAGGCACTGGCCTTCCTCAACAGCCTGCGCGGCTGGATCGAGGCCGAACTCGACTGACGGCCTGCGGCGCGGCCTATCGATCGAATTCGAGGTTGTCGATCAGGCGCGTGCTGCCCAGCTTCGCGGCGGCCAGTGCCACCAGCGGCTCGTCGCCGGTGGGCGGCTGCAGGTCGCTGCGCCGGCGCAGCACCAGGTAGTCGGGCTGCCAGCCGCGCGCGGCCAGCGCCCGCGTGGCGCGGGCCTCGATGGCGGCGAAATCGCGTTCGCCGCTGCGCACGGCCTCAGCCATGCCGCGCAGCGCCTGCGACAGTTGCGCGGCCTCGTCGCGCTCTGCGTCGCTGAGGTAGCCGTTGCGCGACGACAGCGCCAGGCCGTCGGCTGCGCGATGCGTCTCACTCGCCACGACCTCGACGGGCAGGGCGAATTGGCTCGCCATGCGGCGGATCACCATCAGCTGCTGATAGTCCTTCTTGCCGAAGAGGGCGAATCGCGGCTGCACGCACATGAAGAGTTTCATCACCACGGTGCACACGCCAGTGAAGAAGCCCGGCCGGAAATGCCCTTCGAGGATGTCGGCCAGCACCGGATCGGGACTGATCCTGAAGGTCTGCGGCTCGGGATAGAGCACCCTCTCGTCGGGCGCGAACAGCACGTCGCAGCCGACGGAACGCAGCTTCTCGCAGTCGGTGTCCCAGGTCCGCGGGTAGCTGTCGAAGTCCTCGTGCGGCAGGAACTGCAGGCGATTGACGAAGATGCTGGCGACCGTCACGTCGCCCAGCGCCTTGGCCTGGCGCACCAGGGCCAGATGGCCGTCGTGCAGGTTGCCCATTGTGGGTACGAAGGCGGGCCGCGAAAAGCGGGCAAGGTGGTCGCGAAGCTCGGGGAGCGTGCGGGCGATGTCCATGGGCTACCAGGCGTGAAGTCGATCGTCGGGGAAGCTGCCGTCCTTGACGGCGCGCACATAGGCGGCCATGGCCTGCGCGATGCCGGGCGCGTCGGCCATGAAGTTGCGCACGAACTTCGGCATCTTTCCGAGGTTCATGCCCAGCATGTCGTGCAGCACCAGCACCTGGCCCGCGGTGCCGCGGCCGGCACCGATGCCGATGGTGGCGCAGCGCGGCAATGCGGCACTCAGCTCGGCCGCCAGCAGGGCCGGCACCATCTCCAGCACCAGCATCGCGGCGCCGGCTTCCTGCAGCGCGTGGGCCTCCTGCTTCAGGCGCTGCGCCGCAGCGTCGTCGCGGCCCTGCACGCGATACCCGCCCAGTGCGTGCACGGTCTGCGGCGTGAGTCCGAGGTGGGCGCACACCGGAATGCCACGCTCGACCAGGAAGCGCACCGTCTCGGTGGTCCATCCGCCGCCTTCCAGCTTGACCATGTGCGCGCCGGCCTGCATCAGCACGGTGGCGCTGCGCAGGGCCTGCTCGCGCGATTCCTGGTAGCTGCCGAAGGGCAGGTCGGCGATCAGCCAGGCCGTGCCCTGCACGCGGTGCAGGCCGCGGAACACGCATTCGGTGTGGTAGCGCATCGTCTCCAGGCTCACGCCGACGGTGCTGTGCAGGCCCTGGCAGACCATGCCGACCGAGTCGCCGACCAGGATGCACTCGACGCCGGCGGCGTCGGCCATGGCGGCGAAGGTGGCGTCGTACGCAGTGAGCATGGTGATCTTCTCGCCGCGCGCGTGCATGTCGGCCAGGCGCGGCAGGCTCAAGGGCTTGCGCTGCGCCGGCTCGACGGCGGGCGGCAGCGTGCCATAGGGGGAGGCAGGGGCGACGGACATGGCCGGGCTCTCCATGGGAAAGGGCGGCCGTGCGCGGCCGCGTTGGAAGGAAAGGAAGGCGAGTCGCGCGGGGATCAGGCGATCACCGGCTCGGCCGACGCGGCCTGCACGGGAACGTGCGCGCGCAGCTCGCGGATGCGATTCGCCTCGTCGACGAACACCAGCTTCGGCTGATGACCGCGTACCTTCTCGTCGGGCACGAGGCCGAAGGCCGCGATGATGACGAGGTCGCCTACCGAGGCGCGCCGCGCCGCCGAGCCGTTGAGCGAGATGATCCCGCTGCCGCGTTCGCCACGGATCGCGTACGTGACGAAGCGTTCGCCGTTGTCGATGTTCCAGATGTGAACCTGCTCGTTCTCTGCCATCCCGGCAGCGTCGAGCAGGTCTTCGTCGATGGCACAGGAGCCTTCGTAGTGCAGTTCGCAGTCGGTGACGACGGCGCGGTGGATCTTCGACGTGAGCAGGGTGCGGAACATGGCGGCTTCTTGCCTCTGCAAAGGATGGTGGATGAAGATCGGCGCCCCCCGCCGGGCTCAGCGCGCGGGGGGCACCAGGATGGTGGGCGCCGCTGGTGCGGCCAGCGTTGGGTAGTCGCGGCTGAAGTGCAGCCCGCGGCTCTCGTGCCGGGCCTGGGCCGAACGCACGATCAGGTCGGCGACCTGGACCAGGTTGCGCAACTCCAGCAGGTCGCGGCACACATGGAAGTTGGCATAGAACTCGTGGATCTCGGCGTGCAGCAGCGCGATGCGGTGTGCCGCGCGCTCCAGCCGCTTGTCGGTGCGCACGATGCCCACGTAGTCCCACATGAAGCGGCGCAACTCGTCCCAGTTGTGCGAGATGACCACCGCCTCGTCGGCATCAGTGACGCGGCTGTCGTCCCAGGCCGGCAGCGGGAGCGTGTCGCGCACGGGCGCCTGCGCGATGGCCTCGGTCGCGGCGCGCGCGAACACCATGCATTCCACCAGCGAGTTGCTGGCCAGCCGGTTGGCGCCGTGCAGCCCGGTGCAGGCGGTCTCGCCGATGGCGAGCAGGCCGGGCACGTCGGTGCGCCCAGCCAGGTCGGTCAGTACCCCGCCGCAGGTGTAGTGCGCGGCCGGGACCACGGGAATGGGTTCGCGCGTGATGTCGATGCCCAGTGCGGCGCAGCGCGCCAGGATGTTGGGGAAGTGGGCCTGCAGGAACTCCGGTGGCTGGTGCGAGATGTCGAGGTGCACGCAATCCAGGCCGTGCCGCTTCATCTCGTCGTCGATGGCGCGCGCCACCACGTCGCGCGGGGCCAGTTCGGCGCGTTCGTCGTGCGACGGCATGAAGCGCGTGCCGTCCGGCAGCTTCAACTGCCCGCCTTCGCCGCGCACCGCCTCGCTGATGAGGAAGGACTTGGCATGCGGGTGGTACAGGCAGGTCGGGTGGAACTGGATGAACTCCATGTTCGACACCCGGCAGCCCGCCCGCCACGCGGCGGCGATGCCGTCGCCGGTGGCGGTGTCGGGGTTGGTGGTGTAGAGGTAGACCTTGCCGGCGCCTCCGGTGGCCAGGATCGTGTGCGGGGCGCGGAAGGTATGCACCGTGTCGGCGGCACCGTCGTGTGCGTACAAGCCAAGACAGGCCCGGTCCTTCATCCCGAGCTTGTGGCCGGTGATGAGGTCGACCAGCGTGTGGTCTTCGAACAGCCGGATGCCCGGCGTGGCGCGTACCCGCTCGATCAGCGCCTGCTGCACCGCCGCGCCCGTGGCGTCGGTGGCGTGCACGATGCGGCGCTGGCTGTGGCCGCCCTCGCGCGTCAGGTGCAGCGCGTCGTCCTCCATCGAGAAGGGCACGCCCAGTTCCTGCAGCCACTGCACAGCCTGCGGCGCATGCTCGACCACGAAGCGGGTGGCGGCCAGGTCGCACAGGCCGGCGCCGGCCACCAGGGTGTCGTCGACATGCGATTCGAAGGTGTCGCCGTCGCCCAGCACCGCCGCGATCCCGCCTTGCGCCCAGCCGCTGGCACCGTCGGCCAGTGCGCGCTTGGTCAGCACCGCCACGCGATGCGTCGGCGCCAGGTGCAGGGCGGCGCTCAGGCCGGCCAGTCCGCTGCCGACGATCAGCACGTCGAAGTCGTGGGTCGCCATCGACGGAAACCGGCGCTCAGGCGGCGCTGTAGGCCAGGCGCACGTAGATGGGCGCGAAGGCCTCGGCCTGCGTGATCTCGACCAGGGTCTCCTTGGCGAGCTCGAGCATGGCGATGAAGGTGACCACCATGACCGGTACGCCGCGCGAGGCGTCGAACAGCTCCTCGAACTCGACGAAGCGCCGGCCCTGGAGCGTGCGCAGCACGATGCTCATGTGCTCGCGCACCGACAGTTCCTCGCGCGAGATCTTGTGGTGCTGCACGAGCTTGGCCCGCTTGAGGATGTCGGCCCAGGCCTCGCGCAGGTCGACCACGGTGACCTCGGGAAAGCGCGGCTTGAGCGATTGCTCGATGTAGACCTGCGCCTTCCAGAAGTCGCGGCCGTAGGTGGGCATGGCCGCGAGCGCGGCGGCCTGCATCTTGGCCTGCTCGTACTCCAGCAGGCGGCGCACCAGTTCGGCCCGCGGGTCTTCCGCCTCTTCGCCCTCGGCCGTCTTCTTGGGCGGCAACAGCATGCGCGACTTGATCTCGATGAGCATGGCCGCCATCAGCAGGTACTCGGCTGCCAGCTCGAGGTTGCGCGTGCGGATCTCCTCGACGTAGGCCAGGTACTGGCGCGTCAGGCCGGCCATCGGGATATCGAGGATGTTGAAGTTCTGCTTGCGGATCAGGTAGAGCAGCAGGTCCAGCGGCCCCTCGAAGGCCTCGAGGAAGACCTCCAGCGCATCGGGCGGGATGTAGAGGTCGTTCGGCAGCGAAAACAGCGGCTCGCCGTACAACCGGGCCAGCGCCACCTGGTCGACGACCTCGGGCATCGGCGTCACCACGGTGGCGCCGTCCTCGTCATCGTCGTGCGCAGGATGCGCCTCGGGGCCGTTCATGGGCGATAGATGCTATGAAAAAAATAGCGCCCCGCGCAGGCGGGGCGGGCGTTCCAGGCCGATTTGGCTTGAAAAGGCCGGTTCAGCCCTTGGTCTGGTAGACGTAGGGCTGCTGCGACACCGTGCCGGCGTCGATCTCGGCCTGCGCGTCGCGGTCGATCGCCTTGTCCCACAGCAGGGCGCGGCCGGCACGCTGCTCGGCTTCCAGGTCGGGCTTCTGGCGTCGCATCTGCTCGATGAACTGGGTGGCGTCGGAGGTGTAGTGGGGGCGGGCAAAGATCGACATAGACTGGAACCTGAAGTGGCGCGGATTTTAACGACCGGGGAGTGATTGGAAATGAGGGCACGACGCAGCATGGGGCGCCCGCTGGGCCTGTTGGCGGGCCTGGCGCTGGTCCTTGGACTCGCCGCCTGCGATCCGCAGCGCATCGACAAGCTGGAAGAGGGCGTCTCCACCGAAGCCGACGTGCGCGCCCAGTTCGGCGAGCCCGAGAACGTGTGGGACACCCCCGGCGGCCGCGTGCTCGAGTACAACCGCCAGCCCCAGGGCCAGAAGAACTACATGATCACCATCGGCGCCGACGGCAAGATGAGCGCCCTGCGTCAGGTGCTCACGCCCGAGAACTTCGCCAGGGTTCGGCCCGGCATGCCGATGGAAGATTTGCGCAAGCTGCTGGGCAAGCCGGCCAAGGTCACGCCCTATGCGCTCAAGCGCGAGACCGAATGGGAGTGGCGCTGGGTGCAGCCGCCCAACTCGCCCATGGTTTTCACTGCGGTGCTCGACGACCACCAGTACGTCGTGCGCAGCGGATCCTCACCCGACCGCGGCACCGAAGCCAACTGATTGCGAAGCGACCGCACACGGCTGCTTCATTTGCGCGGCACGCGGCACGCGGCACGCGGCGCGCGCCGCGTCTCCACGAAAGCCCCACGCCCGCTCTCAGGCATAACCGCCTTGCGCTCGTGCGCTTGCTCCCTAGAATGGCTTTGCTTCAGGAACGAAACAAAGAGTAAGGGCACCACGATGCAACTCTCCCGCCGCCAGTTCATGAAAGTGACTGGCTCCACCCTGGCGGGCTCGAGTCTGGCACTGATGGGCTTCTCGCCGGCGACCGCGCTGGCCGAGGTGCGTCAGTACAAGCTCGCAGCCACCACGGTCACACGCCAGACCTGCACCTACTGTTCGGTGGGTTGCGGCATCCTCATGTACTCACTGGGCGACGGCGCGAAGAACGCCAAGTCCGCGGTGATCCACGTCGAGGGCGATCCCGACCACCCGGTCAATCGCGGCACGCTGTGTCCCAAGGGTGCGAGCCTGCTCGACATCATCAACAGCCCGAACCGGCTGCTGTACCCCGAGTACCGCGCGCCCGGCTCGAACGAGTGGAAGCGCATGTCCTGGGGCGAGGCCCTGGACCGCATCGCCAAGCTGCTCAAGGCCGACCGCGACGCGAACTTCATCGAGACCACGGCCGACGGCAAGCGCGTCAACCGCTGGACCTCCACCGGCATGCTGGCCGCCTCGGCCTCCAGCAACGAAGCCGGCTACATCACCCACAAGGTCGCCCGCAGCTGGGGCCTTCTTCCTTTCGACAATCAAGCGCGTGTCTGACACGGCCCGACGGTGGCAGGTCTTGCCCCGACGTTTGGCCGTGGAGCGATGACGAACCATTGGGTCGACATCAAGAACGCGGATGTGATTCTGATCATGGGCGGCAATGCCGCCGAGGCGCACCCCTGCGGATTCAAGTGGGTGACGGAGGCGAAGGCGCACAACAAGGCGCACTTCATGGTGGTCGACCCCCGCTTCAACCGCTCGGCGTCGGTGGCCGACTTCTATGCGCCGATCCGTTCCGGGAGCGACATCGCCTTCCTCGGCGGGATCATCAATTACCTCATCAGCAACGACAAGATCCATCACGAGTATGTGAAGGCGTACACCGACTTCACCTTCCTCGTGCGTGAGGACTTCAACTTCGACGAGGGCTACTTCTCCGGCTACAACGAGGAAAAGCGTCTCTACGACAAGACCAGCTGGGACTACCAGATCGGCGACGACGGCTTCGTCAAGACCGACCCCACACTGCAGGACCCGCGCTGCGTCTTCCAGCTGCTCAAGAAGCACTACGCCATCTACACGCCCGAGAAGGTCGAGAGCGTCTGCGGCACGCCCAAGGCCAAGTTCCTGCACGTGTGCGAGCAGTTCGCGTCCACGGCCGTCGCCGGCCGCGCCGCGACCATCATGTACGCCCTGGGCTGGACGCAGCACTCGACCGGAGCGCAGACCCTGCGCTGCGCGGCGATGGTGCAACTGCTGTGCGGCAACATCGGCGTGGCGGGCGGCGGCATGAACGCGCTGCGTGGCCACTCGAACATCCAGGGCCTGACCGACCTGGGCCTGCTGTCGGCCAGCCTGCCGGGCTACCTCACGCTGCCGCGCGAGGCCGAGCAGGACTACCAGGCCTACGTGGGCGCCCGCACGCAGAAGCCGCTGCGCAAGGGCCAGATGAGCTACTGGCAGAACTACCCCAAGTTCCACGTCAGTCTCATGAAGGCGTGGTACGGCCCGGCCGCCACGGCCGAGAACAACTGGGCCTACGACTGGCTGCCCAAGCTCGACAAGGAGTACGACATGCTCCAGATCTTCGAGCTCATGCATGAAGGCAAGGTCAACGGCTACCTGGCGCAGGGCTTCAACCCGCTCGCCTCGCTGTCGGACAAGAACCGCAACCGCGACGCGCTGGCCAAGCTCAAGTTCCTGGTCGTCATGGACCCGCTGGCCACCGAAACCTCGGAGTTCTGGAAGAACCACGGCGAATACAACGACGTGGATGCCTCCAAGATCCAGACCGAGGTGTTCCGCCTGCCGACCACCTGCTTTGCCGAGGAAGAGGGTTCCATCGTCAGCTCCTCGCGCGTGCTGCAGTGGCACTGGAAGGCGGCCGAGCCGCCCGGCGAGGCACGCACCGACATCGCGATCATGTCGGGCCTGCACCTGCGCATGAAGGAGCTGTACGCCAAACAGGGCGGCAAGTTCGGCGACCCCATCCTCAACCTCTGGTGGCCGTACAACCATGCGGCCGAGCCGAGCCCGGCCGAAGTCGCGAAGGAGTACAACGGCCGCGCGCTGGTCGACCTGAAGGATCCGGCCGACCCGACCAAGGTCACGCGCAAGGCGGGCGAGCAACTCGCCGGCTTCGCCGAGTTGAAGGACGACGGCAGCACCGTCGGCGGCTGCTGGATCTTCTCCGGTTGCTGGACGCAGGCGGGCAACCAGATGGCGCGGCGCGACAACGCCGACCCCACCGGCATCGGCAACACGCTGGGCTGGGCCTGGGCCTGGCCGGCGAACCGCCGCGTGCTCTACAACCGCGCCTCTTGCGACGAGAGCGGCAAACCCTTCAACCCGCGCCGCAAGCTGGTGAACTGGAACGGCAGTGCCTGGGTGGGGGCCGACGTGCCCGACTACGGCGCCACCCTCGCGCCCGACGTCGGCGCCGGCCCGTTCATCATGAACCCCGAGGGTGTTGCGCGCTTCTTCTCCCGCAAGGGGCTGAACGAAGGGCCATTCCCGACGCACTACGAGCCCTTCGACACGCCCGTGGGCTACAACCCCATGTACCCCAAGAACGCCAAGGCGACCAGCTCGCCTGCGGCGCGCGTGTTCAAGTCCGTGTGGGACACCTTCGGCAAGGCGGACGAGTTCCCGCACGTGGGCATCACCTACCGCCTGACGGAGCACTTCCACTACTGGACCAAGCACGCCCTGCTCAATGCGATCACGCAGCCCGAGCAGTTCGTGGAGATCGGCGAGGCGCTGGCGCAGAGCCTGGGCATTGCCAACGGCCAGATGGTGAAGGTCAGCTCCAAGCGCGGCTTCATCAAGGCTGCGGCGGTGGTCACCAAGCGCATGAAGCCGATGACCATCGAGGGCAAGACGGTGCACCACGTCGGCATTCCCATCCACTGGGGCTTCAAGGGCGTGACCAAGCCAGGCTTCCTGGCCAACACGCTGACGCCTTTCGTGGGCGACGCCAACACCAACACGCCCGAGTTCAAGACCTTCCTGGTCAAGGTGGAAAAGGTCTAGCGCCATGTCCATGCAATCCCTCGACATCAAGCGCCGCTCCGCCACCACCACGCCCGCGCCCAGCCAGCGCGAGGCCTACGCGGGCGAGGTCGCCAAGCTCATCGACGTGTCCAAGTGCATCGGCTGCAAGGCCTGCCAGACCGCGTGCATGGAGTGGAACGACCTGCGCGACGAAGTGGGCGTCACCACCGGCGTCTACGACAACCCGACCGACCTCACCGAGAACTCCTGGACCGTCATGCGGTTCACCGAGTACGAGAACGACGAGTCGGGCAACCTCGAATGGCTGATCCGCAAGGACGGCTGCATGCACTGTGAGGACCCCGGCTGCCTCAAGGCCTGCCCCTCGCCGGGCGCCATCGTCCAGTACGCCAACGGCATCGTCGACTTCCACGAAGAGGCGTGCATCGGCTGCGGCTACTGCGTCACCGGTTGCCCGTTCAACGTGCCGCGCATCTCCAAGAAGGACAAGAAGGCCTACAAGTGCACGCTGTGCTCCGACCGCGTCGCGGTCGGCCAGGAGCCGGCCTGCGTCAAGACCTGTCCCACCGGGGCCATCGTCTTCGGCACCAAGAAGGCGATGAAGGACCACGCCGACGAGCGCATCGAAGACCTGAAGGAGCGCGGCTACAAGAACGCCGGCCTGTACGACCCGGCCGGCGTCGGCGGCACGCACGTCATGTACGTGCTGCACCATGCCGACAAGCCGGGCCTGTACCACGGCCTGCCCGCGGAGCCGACCATCAGTCCGATGGTCAGCCTCTGGAAGGGCGTCACCAAGCCGCTGGCGCTGGCGGGCATCGCGCTCACCGCGCTGGCCGGCTTCTTCCACTACACGCGCACCGGTCCCAACGAGGTGACGGACGAGGAAGACATCGACGCCGAGGCCCATGCGCTCGCGCGCCGCGACGATGCCGGCGTGGACGCCACGGGCCATCAGAAGGAGGTGCGCCATGAGCAGCAAGGCTGAACGCCCCACCCGGGACGACTTCGTCGTCGACAACCAGGGCCGCCCGGCCATCGAGCGCTACACGCCCAACGACCGCAGCAACCACTGGCTCACCGCCATCTGCTTCGTGCTGCTGGCGCTGTCGGGCCTGGCGCTCTTCCACCCGTCGATGTTCTGGCTGACGGCGCTGCTCGGCGGTGGGCCGTGGACGCGCATCCTCCATCCCTTCATCGGGGTGGTGATGTTCCTGTCCTTCATGGTCCTGGTGATCCGCTTCTGGCACCACAACTTCCTCCATGCCAACGACCGGCAGTGGATGAAGCAGATGGGCGACGTGCTCAACAACCGCGAGGAGCGCCTGCCCAAGGTGGGCCGCTACAACGCGGGCCAGAAGGTGCTGTTCTGGGTGCTGCTGGTCAGCATGGTGTGCCTGCTGCTCACGGGGTTGGTGATGTGGCGCGCGTACTTCAGCCACCTGTTCCCCATCGGCATCGTCCGGCTGGCCTCGCTGCTGCATGCCTTCTTCGGCTTCGTGATCATCTGTTCCATCATCGTCCACATCTACGCGGCGATCTGGGTCAAGGGCTCGATCAAGGCCATGACGCAGGGCACCGTGAGCTACGCCTGGGCGCGCAAGCACCATGCGGCGTGGTACGACGAGGTGATCGACCGCGAGCAGGGCCTGGCGCGCCAGGCTGGCGAGCGGCGCGACCGTCGCGGCCCCGACGCTCCCGCGGCCTGATGGTCCACCCCATGCCGACGGACGAAGGGCTCGCATAGACTCGTCGCAGCCCCAACGAACCGCGAAGCGCCGGGCCTGCCCGGCGCTTCTTTTTTTGTGATTCCACAGGTCGGTGCCTTGCCCGCCCATCGTTCGGGCTGGGCCTGTCGAAGCCTCGTGCAGCGCTTCGACAGGCTCAGCGTGAACGGTCTGGCGCGGCGGCCCCGGCCCCATCACCACAGCGAACCACCCGTGCAACGCATCCTCCAACCCGGTGAAATCGAAGCCCTCGACAAGGTGAGCTTTCCGCGCGTGCGCCTGCCGCAGCCGGCCACACTCTTCCAGGAACGCGCCGCGCGCCTTCGCCAGCTGGCCGAAGGCAACCCGATCGCCGATTACCTGCGCTTTGCCGCGCGCCTCGTCGACGCGCAGCAGCGCCTGGCCGCGCAGGCCTGCGCACCCGACGCCGTGCCCGCCGACATCGTCGAACGCGCCAACGCCAACGGCATGCCGCTGCTGCCCGCATCCGACGCGCTCACGCCGGCCTGGCGCGACGCGCTGCGCGCGCTGGTCGCCGACGCGCGGGCCGACACCGCCACGCCCGCGCCGCTGCAGCCCGTGCTCGACCGGCTCGCTGCCAGCGACGACGATGCGCTCGACGCGCTGGCCCGCCAGGCGCTGGCCGACAACATCGGCCGCGAAGACATCGCCGCCGCACCCTTCGTCATGGCCGCGCTGCAGGTCGCCTTCTCGGCCCGTGCCGCGGTGCTCGACGAGCGCATCGTGCCCTATGCCGAGCCCGCCACCATCTGCCCCGTGTGCGGCAGCGCGCCTGTGGCCAGCGTGCTGCGCATCGGCGGCGAGGCGGGCGGCCACCGCTACCTGCACTGCGGCGTGTGCGAAACCGAATGGCACATGGTGCGCGTGAAGTGCAGCCACTGCGAGTCGACCAAGGGCGTGCGCTACCAGGGCGTCGAAGGCGAGGGCGCCGACGCCAGGAGCGGTGCCAAGGCCAAGGACCAGGTCGTGCTGGCCGAGACCTGCAGCGAATGCCACACCTACCGCAAGATCGCGAACCAGGAGAAGGACCCCTACGCCGAACCCCTGGCCGACGACCTGGCCAGCCTCACGCTCGACCTGCTGATGGGCGAGACCGAGTTCTCGCGCGCGAGCAGCAATCCGCTGCTGGCGATCGAGCGGCCGTTGGCGGTTTGAATACGGACTGCCGGACGCAGAGGACGCAAAGGTTTCGCAGAAGTCGCAAAAGAAGAAATCCTTCGAATGACTTCTGTCTCTTTCGCGTCCTCTGCGTAACTTCTGCGTCCTCTGCGTCCAGAAGTCCGATCCCGATCCCGAATGACCGACCCCCTCCGACTCCCCTCCGTCGACCGCGCCCTCGCCACACAAGCGATGCAGGCGCTGGCCGCGACCTACGGCCACAGCGCCGTGGCCACCGCCTTGCGCGCCGAGTTCGATGCGTTGCGCCCGCAGGCGCTGGCCGGGCAGCTCGCGCCCGACGCCATCGCCGACGACGCGCTCGCCACCGCCTGCGAACGGCGCCTCGCCGCACGCTTCGCGCCGCGCCTGAAGGCCGTGTTCAACCTCACGGGCACGGTGCTGCACACCAACCTGGGCCGCGCGCTACTGCCCGACGAAGCCGTGCAGTCGGTCATGCGCGCGCTCACCGCGCCGGCCAACCTGGAGTTCGACCTGGCGACCGGCGGCCGCGGCGACCGCGACGACCTGGTCGACGAGGTGCTGTGCGAACTCACCGGCGCCGAAGCGGCCACGGTGGTCAACAACAACGCCGCGGCCGTGCTGCTCACGCTGAGCGCGCTGGCCTCGCGCAAGGACGTCATCGTCTCGCGCGGCGAGCTGGTCGAGATCGGCGGCGCCTTCCGCATCCCCGACATCATGTCGCGCGCCGGCGCGCGGCTGGTCGAGGTGGGCACCACCAACCGCACCCACGCCAAGGACTACGCCGAGGCCATCACCGAGCGCACGGCGCTGCTGATGAAGGTGCACACCAGCAACTACGCCGTCACCGGCTTCACCAAGAGCGTGAGCGAAGCGGAAGTGGCCGCCATCGCCCATGCGCGCGGCCTGCCGCTGGCCGTCGACCTGGGCAGCGGCACGCTGGTCGACATGGCGCAGTGGGGCCTGCCCAAGGAGCCCACCGTGCGCGACACCATCGCCGCCGGGGCCGACCTCGTCACCTTCAGCGGCGACAAGCTGCTGGGCGGCCCGCAGGCCGGCCTCATCGTCGGCCGCAAGGACCTGATCGCCAAGATCAAGAAGAACCCGCTCAAGCGCGCGCTGCGCGTGGGCAAGCTCACCCTGGCGGCGCTGGAGCCCGTGCTGCGCCTGTACCTCGCGCCCGAGCATCTGGCCGAGCGGCTGACCACGCTGCGCCTGTTCACCCGCACGCGCGCGCAGATGCAGGCCCAGGCCGAGCGCCTGCTGCCCGCCGTGCAGCAGGCCGCGGCGCCCGACTTCGACGTCGCCGTGGCGCCCATGGCCAGCCAGATCGGCAGCGGCGCGCTGCCCGTCGACACCCTGCCCAGCGCCGGCCTGCGGCTCACGCCGCGCGAAGCCAAGCGCGCCGGCCGCCAGCTCGCCCGGCTCGAAGCCGCGCTGCGCGGCCTGCCGCGCCCGGTGATCGGCCGCATCGCCGAGCAGTCGCTGTGGCTGGACCTGCGCTGCCTCGAGGCGGGCGACGAGGCCGCGTTCGGCGATCAGCTGCCGGCGTTGCACGGCTCCTTGGCCGCCGACGGCAAGCGCTGAGGGCGCGGCCTCTGATCGGTCCTTCGGGGTCGGCGGGCCTCTGCGGCCTCGGCTGTCGAACCCTCGCGCTGCCTTTCGATTTCAAGCCAAATCGGCCTGCAACGCCCGTACAGCGGGCGCGAGCAGCTATTAAATCAATAGCGTCCGAGCCGAGCCGCCGAGCCGCCGACACGCGCTTGAAGGCGCCAGCCGCAACTCTGCGCCATCCACTCGAATCCGTTCACGCTGAGCTTGTCGAAGCGCAGCGCGAGGCTTCGACCCCCCGACAAGCTCAGGACAGGCCAAGCTCAGCCCGAACGGATGTTTCGAGTTCAAGAGTGGCGGCTCAACTATTTGCCCGCCTCGCCACTCGCGGCCGGCGTGGCCGCCGCCGCCTGCTGCTGCGCCTTCTCCTTCTTCGCCGCCTCGTGGTGCCCGATCGCGCAGCCGGCCGCTGCCCCCAGCACGCCGTGCTTGCCGGCCACGTGGCCGGCCACGCCGCCCACGGCAGCGCCCTTGATGCAGCCCTTGGCCTGCGCCGCCGGCGCGAAGGCCAGCAGGCCGCCCAGCGCCATGCCGGCTGCGGCCAGCTTCCAACCCATCGATGCTGCGGAACGTGTGACGAATGCCATGGGTGTGACTCCTTGAATGGAATGCCGGCCGCCCGGTGCGGCCGTGTGCTGCCAAGGTAGGCGTCCCCACCTTCGGCGAAGCTGACCGCGTGCTGGCGTCGACAGCCCTTCGCGGCGCCTGCCTACAGGCCCGGGCTGCATCGGCCATCCCCACCGCCCCACGCACAATCCCGCCATGCGCCGCGCCCCTTCGACCCCGCCCGTTTCCACACCCGTCCCCATCAATCGCCCGCGGAGCGCCGCATGATCCTCGGCACCGCCGGCCACATCGACCATGGCAAGACCACGCTGGTGCGCGCCCTCACCGGCGTCGACACCGACCGGCTGAAGGAAGAGAAAGCGCGCGGCATCTCCATCGAACTGGGCTACGCCTACACGCCGGTGCCGCCTGCGCCCGGCGATGCATCCGGCGAGGCGGCGGCCCCAACGTCCGGCGCCTCGCCCGCCGACGACCCGGCCCAGGTGCTCGGCGTCATCGACGTGCCCGGCCACGAGCGCTTCGTCCACACCATGGCGGCCGGCGCGTCGGGCATCGACCACGCGCTGCTCGTCATCGCCGCCGACGACGGCGTGATGCCGCAGACGCGCGAGCACCTCGCCATCGTCGAGTTGTTCGGCATCGGCGAAGGCACCGTGGCGCTGACCAAATGCGACCGCGTCGATGCCGCCCGCATCGCCGCCGTCAAGGCCGACATCGCCGCGCTGCTGGCCGGCACGCCCCTGGCCGGCGCGCCGATCTTCGAGACCGCCGTGCCTCCGGGCGTGACGCCCTCGCCCCTCCGGGGAGTGGGTGGGGGTGAGGGGCAGCCCGCCACGGCCGACCCCACCGGCATCACTGCACTGCGCACCCACCTCTTCGCCATCGCCCGCCGCCAGCACGCCCGCCGGCAGGACGGCCTGTTCCGCCTCGCCGTCGACCGCGTCTTCACCCTCGCAGGCCACGGCACCGTCGTCACCGGCACCGTCTTCGGCGGCGCCGTGCTGGCCGGCGACACGGTTGCGCACTTCGGCGCGGGCTCGGGCGACGGCCGGGCGCCCCCACGTGCCGTGCGCGTGCGCAGCCTGCATGCGCAGAACCGTGCGGCCGAGCAGGGCGCGGCCGGCCAGCGCGTGGCGCTCAACCTGGCCGGTGTCGACAAGAGCGACATCGCCCGAGGCGACTGGATCGCCGACGCGCGCGTGCTGCAGGCCACCCAGCGCATCGACGTGCGCGTGCGCCTGCTGGGCGGTGCGCCACCCATCGCCGCCTGGACGCCGCTGCACGTGCACCTGGGCGCCACCCACCGCCTGGCCCATGCCGTGCCGCTGGAAGGCGACACCGTGGCGGCGGCCCAGGACGGCACCGGTGCCGCGGCCGCCCATGCCGGCGCGCGGGTGCAACTCGTCTTCGACCAGCCCGTCTTCGTCGTGCCCGGCGACCGCTTCATCCTGCGCAACGCCCAGGGCACGCGCACCGTAGGCGGCGGCGTCGTGCTCGACCCGCAGGCGCCCGAGCGCCGCCGCCGCAGCGCAGAGCGCATGCAGTGGCTCGACGCGATGGAAGCGCTCGTCGGCGCGGGCGACCGCGCAGGAGGCGACGCCCGCCCGCTGCTCGCCGTGGCGCCCGCCGGCCTCACGCGCAGCCTGTTGACGCGGCTGCTCGGCCGCTTGCCCACACCCGGCTGGGCCGGTGCCGACGCGCCCGCCTTCGCCCTCGGCCAGGCCGGGCCGCTCTCGGGCGCGGCGCTGGGCGCCCCGGGCATGGGCGGCAACGCCGACGTGCTGTGGCTGTCGCCCGCCGTGTGGGCGCAGGTGCAGGCCCGCATCGTCGGCGCGCTGGAGCGCCACCACGCCCGCGCGCCCGACGAGCCGGGCCTCAACAGCGCACGCCTGCAGCGCATGGCCTTCCCGGCCCAGTCGGCCTTCGGTGCCGCACTGCCCGGCTGGACGTCATGGCTCGAGAGGCTGGTGGCCGAAGGCACCGTCACCCGCAGCGGCCAGTGGCTGCACCTGCCCGGCCACAGCGTCCGCCTGAGCGACGACGAAAGCGCCATGGCCGCGCAGCTCATGCCCCTGCTGCTCGCGGGCGGCAACGACCCGCCCTGGGTGCGCGACCTCGCCAAGGCCATCGGCGCGCGCGAAGACACCGTGCGCGAGCTGCTGCGCAAGCAGGCGCGGCTGGGCGCGCTGTACCAGGTGGTGAAGGACCTGTTCTACCCCGCAGAGCGCATCGCCGAGCTGGCCAGCACCTTCGCGGGGCTGAGCGCCGCGTCGCTCACCGCGCCTCAGGCCCAGGGCGAACCGTCCGAGCTCACTCCCACTTCCACTCCCGCTTCAGCCCCCGATCACCCCCCACCGTTCGGGCTGAGCCTGTCGAAGCCGCCCCCCCAAGCCGCGCCGCGCACCGGCCGCCTCCCCCCGGGCGCCGTCGAAGCCCGCGACTTCCGCGACGCCGTGCAACTCGGCCGCAAGCGCGCCATCCAGATCCTGGAATTCTTCGACCGCGTGGGCTACACCCGCCGCGTCGGCGATTCGCACCTGCCGCGCCCGAATACCCGCTGGGGCGCGGAGGGACCCGAGAACGAGGACATCAGCCCCGCCCCCTAGAATCGCGCCGCCTTGCGGCAATCGCATGGCGTGGCCCCATGTCAGGGCACCCGCGGAACTGGCTCTGCCAGGCCGCTGGGTGCGCCCCCTTCCCGCGTGCGGAAGAAGGGGGAGCCGCGAAGCGGCATGGGGGTTGAGTTCTCTATTCGGAAGGCAAACGCACCCGGTGGTGCGCCCGGGCTTCAAACCCGGTAGGGGGCGCCAGCCGCTTCCTGGTCGGTTCGACTCCGGCTGCTTTCCGCCCAATACGTTTCGAGACTTCCCTGCTGCTCGTATGCCACGGCCGCTGCATTGAAGCCAACGTCGTCTCAGATCTCCATAAATTCATCGGACGTGTCAACAATGCGCGTGCTGACGACAAGAGCGTCTAGTTCCTCCTTTATTTGTCGCACAAAGCCGGTGAGAAATTCGTCGAGCTCCTTCAATTTCCCGCAGTGTTCTGCGAGTTGGGTGAAAGTTCTCGATTGCGGCGCCGAAGACTCGTTGAATGCTGCCGGCCACCTCGCCACTGCGATCCCATTTATGCCAAAGAAAAATTGAAAGATGCTGGCGTTAAATTTATCCCAGTGGGGCGTGTCAACAGGGTAATTCCTATAAGCGATAAACTTGAATCGCGCCTCACCGTCTTTTTTGTTCTCGATTTTCTGGACTCCGCCCAAATCGGACATCAACTCCCGAAGCCGCGGTGGTGCCGCTGTGGTGCCGTCTGACTGTACCGATTTTAAAAAACGATGACTCGAGGGTATAAAATAAAATTGACTAATTCTGTACTTGTCGAGTTGAGAAAGAAAATTGGCAACTTGGTCCCATTTTCTCCAATTTCCGTTCTCGCTCAGTTGGGCGTAAAACTTTTGAGCTACGGTTTCGGACCTGCTTGCTACATATTATGCAGCATAAAATTCTCTGACACTTTGATGGAGAAACTCGATGTTGGCTCCTTCTTCTTGGACAAGGCAGGTGACGCGGATCACATCGTCCAAGAAATCGTCTTCATGGCAGGTCAGTTCTCGAGCGGCGATTGCGCTTTTTGAGAATTCAAGAGCTTTAACTTTTGGGATGACGGTTTTGCCACTAGTGTGGACTTTATAGCAGAAGGCCTCAAATGCTTGTTGCATTTCCCTGTCGCCGAGCTTTGTCTTTCTCCTGCGGGAATATGCTTTTGATCGATCGTGACGGACAAGAAGAATCTGAAAGAGTTGGTCGTAGAATTCTGAGAAGTCGTTGGGGATGCGCTGTGTGCTCCTATATACAATAGTCAGGAGGGTCGCAAGCAGCGGCGTCGAAGCAACGGCGCGAACGGAATTCGATTGAAGAAGGGCGGCAGTGATCATTTCCGCCAGTTGACGATCTCTCGATAGTATTTTGCTAAAGAATCCGGCGAAATCACTTTCCACAAGCTGTGCAATGTGCACGACGTCAAACATCGGTGATGTCTCAATGCCCGATGACGGCCTCGATGTAACTACTATTCTTGTGTGCGGGAATCTCGTGGCCAAGTGCTCGATGGCGGTCATTAAATCGGGCGCACGATCGGGGTCGATTTCATCAAATCCATCGAGTAGAAATGAAACCTTTCCGGATGCGGCGAAGAGTTCGAAAATCTCCGGATGATTATTGATCTCAAGCAGTTCGTTAAACATCTGCCGCAGGTATGAGTCGAGACCCGCCAACGGCACCTTTCTTAACTCAATGAAGAGCGGAATTCGTGTTCCACTTCTCATTTCTTTTCCCAGCAAATATCGCAGTAATATTGATTTGCCTTGCCCAACTGTGCCTGATAAAACCACTGCGTTGTTGGGCAATTCGTCGAGCGATGCAAGCTGTTGACGAGTCCCGTTTTTCGTTCTTATTTTCGCCGGATAATAAAAGGAACTTAATGACCTTGCGCGGTCAACGTCCCAGATTGTTTTGATTTTCTGGGTGGCGTTGAGTTTTTGATAGATCGTTTTTAGATGGCTTTCTGCTTTGAGGCGCGCGATCTCGTCCTTGGCTTTGCCGGTTGCAAGCGTAAAAATCGACTCCAGAGGCTTTTTGAGCAAGCCAATAGCGATAGAGATATCTGGCATTTTTAGTTGGAGGGGTTAGCGATGGATGGTGCGGCGCGCAGTTGCTTATTCGATTCGCTTCACATTAAAGAACCTTGGGTCGGGCGCGTATTTCAAAGGTGCGCTTAGTGATGCAACGAGGGGGTCCTTCTTGTCCGGCTAAAGCGCGTCAGCGGCAGGATGCGTCGGAAATGTAAATCATCGGTTACATTCTGGGTAGGGATGGCTTGTCGCAACTCCTCAGAACGTCGAGGCGAGGCAGTGCCGGCGCTGTGCGGTCACGGGCCTCCGCGTGAATAGGCGTGCCGGGTCTCCAAGGACAAAATGCCCGCAGCGCCCGTCCAGCCTGCGTGAGCTGCTACTGATTCAATAGCAAGCCGTCCGCACGTGACTTGCAGGCGCCGCATGGCGCCACGGCGCACACGCTGCTCGCGCCGCGCTGCGCCGCACCGGCACCCACGCGTGCAAGCCGGGTCGTCGCGCACCTACACCCGCGTGCCGCCACCGACGACGCGGCGCGCACAAGGCGTCGTCCATCGTTGCTCTCAACTTCTTCGGAAGTGATGTTTCTCAAACCCATCCACCCGGCGCCGACACGGTGCCGATCAACCTAGGAAGGAAATCGACATGATGGACAACAAGGACGTGGTGAGCGTGCTCAACGACCTGCTGGAAAACGCCCGCGACGGCGAGTACGGCTTTCGTACCTGCGCCGAAGAGGTCGAGGCCTCGAACCTGAAGACGGTGTTCGCCGACCGCGCTGCAGGCTGCGCGCAGGCCGCTTCGGAACTCGAAGCGCTGATCGTGCAGTACGGCGGCAAGCCGGCCGAAGGCGGCACGGCCGCCGGTGCGCTGCACCGCGGCTGGGTGAAGGTGAAGGGCGCCGTGGGTGCAGACAGCGAGGCCTCGATCCTCGAGTCGTGCGAGCGCGGCGAGGACTCGGGCATCGCCCGCTACCGCAAGGCGCTGAAGGAAGAGCTGCCGCCCGACGTGCGCGCGGTGGTGGAGCGCCAGGCCCAGGGCGCGCAGAAGAACCACGACCAGATCCGCGACCTGCGCGACGCGGCCAAGGCACGCGCCTGACCGGTTTGCATCGGCCGAGCCGGGTGACCGGCGCGGCCGACGCATCCAGAGAAAGAGGCCCCTCGGGGCCTCTTTCCTTTTTCTGCCCATGGTTCGCCGGATTCATGAGCCAAATCGGCCGCCGGCCCAGGCGGGATGGGCGCGAGCAGCTACGAAATCGATAGCAGTTCGCTGCATGGGCGGGCGGCGCTGCGCCCGGGCTGCTCAGGTGCCGGCGGGCAGCACCTGGCCCACGGTGGCCGAGGCCTTGGGCTCCGGCGCCGGCGGCGCAGCGCCCGGGGCCACTTCGGGTCGATCGGCGCGTTCGGCCACCTCGTGCATGAGGTCGTCGGCCATGGCCTGCAGCAGCTTGGCGTCGCGTTCGCTGAACTCGCGCGGCTGCGTGTCCAGCAGGCACAGCGAGCCGATGGCGCCGCCCTTCTTCGGCCGCAGCGGCGCACCGGCATAGAAGCGCAGCCCCTTGGCGGCAAGCATGGGGTTGGTGGCAAAGCGCGGGTCGCGCGCCACGTCGGGCACGACCAGCGGCCGGTTGTCGGCCACGACATGGCCGCAGATCGAATGGCTGCGCGGCATGTCGAGCTGGTCGGCGTAGCGCACGGGCGCGTCGGCGCTGCCTTCGGGCGCGGGCAGTTCGCCATGAAAGCCGCGCACCTGCTGCACCTGCTCGTCGATGAAGCTGACCATGGCGGCCGGCACGTCGAAGATGGCGGCGGCGCGCTTGGCGGTCTGTTCGAAGAGCTGCTGCAGCTGCGGGTCGGTGAGCACGCCGCTGGCGCGCAGCAGGGCCACGCGGGCGGCATCGTCCTCGGGCACCGGGGCGGGCTGCCATTCGTGCGACACGGTCTGCAGCAGCTTCTGCACATGCGTGACGGCCTCGACCACCGACGGCGCGACGGCGTCGGCGCCCAGCGCTTCGGCGGTGGCGGCATCGGCGCCGGCGGCCGCGTCGACGTTCCACAGGCCGAGCACGATGCGCACCTCGGGCCAGTGACGGCGCAGGCGCCGGCACAGCCGCTTGGCAGCAACCTGCGGCTCGGGCGAGAACCAGCCGACGAAGACGGCCTCGACGCCGCGCAGGTCGAGCCGGGCCAGGGCCTGCGGGTCGGCGGCCAGCGCGGCGTCGTGGGCGGCGGGCGTTCCGGCCAGGCCGAGCGCGTGCGCCACCATCTGGGCGGTGATGGCGTCCAGCTCCCACTTGCCGCCCAGGCACAGCACGGCGGGGCGGGCGGCGGTGGCCATCGGCGTCACGGGGTGCTGGTCGCGCATCTCGTCGAGCAGCGATTCCATGCCGGTCACGATGCGCAGGCGGTGCTGCGAGGTGGACGCGGTCTGGTAGTCGCTCACGGCCATGCGCAGCGCGGGCAGCGCGACCTCGTCGTAGAACTGCGGCACCGAGCCGGCCTCTTCGGTCAGCTGGTGGCTCAGTTCCACGGCCTCGTCCACGTCGCCGCCGAGCAGGCGCTGGTACACGCGCGTGGGCGCATCCAGCGCGGGCTGGCTGCCCAGCAGCACGTCGAGGAACTGCAGCGCCGGCAGGTTGCGCCCGAGCACCAGCAGGCACACGGTGAGCGGGGTCGACATGATCAGGCCCACCGGGCCCCACATCAGCGTCCAGAACGTGGCCGCGACGATGAGCGAGATGGCCGACAGCCCGGTGCTGGAGCCATACAGCCAGGGCTCGACGACGTTGTTGCTCACGAGCTCGAGCACGGCGATGAGGCCCAGCGTCCACAGCACCAGGCTCCAGCCGGGGTCGACCGCGAAGGCCAGGGTGAGCGGGAAGATCGCCGAGATCATCGGCCCCACGTAGGGCACGTAGCGCATCACCGCGGCCAGCATGCCCCACAGGAAGGCGCCGGGCACGCCGATGAGCCACAGGCCCAGCGCCATCGGGATGCCGTAGCTGAGGTTGACCCACAGCTGCATGATCAGGTAGCGCGAGATGCGGTCGCCGGCCTCGTCCATGGCGTCGGTGGTGCGCTGCAGGCTGCCGCCCATCAGGCGCACCAGGCGGTCGCGCAGGTCGAGCCGGTCCAGCAGCACCAGGATGACGAAGACCAGCACGATGCCCGCATCGACCAGCGGCCCGGCGATGCGGCCGATGACGTCCAGCGCCTGCTGCACCGGCGAGGCGGCGCGCTCCTTCACTTCCACCAGCTGCGCGGGCCGCTCGCCGCTGGCGGCAGGCGCGGGGGTGGCGAGCTTCTCGGTTTCGCGCTGGACGATGTCGACCGTCTTGGTCAGGCCGTCGAACATGCCGGGCGCGCGAATGGTTTCGCGCAGGCTGGCGAGCTTGCCGCGAATGGTGCTCTGGTAGGTCGGCAGTTCGGCGCTGAGGGCGCGCACCTCCCAGGTCATGAAGGCCGCCGAGCCGCCGATGACGCCCAGCGCCACCAGCACCACGCCCACGACGGCCAGCACCCGCGGCACGCCCCAGCGGCGCAGGCGCGAGACGGCGGGGTCGAGCACGAAGCCCAGCAGCACCGCCAGCGCCAGGGGCACGAGGATGTCGCGGCCCAGGTAGAGGCCGGCGATGACGAGCGCGGCGATGAGCATGCCGGCGGCGATGCGCACCACGCTCGCCCCGCGCTCGGGCGGCAGGGGGCGGAGATCGGCGAGGGGGCCGCTGGCCTCCGGAGCGGGGCGCGCGGCAGGCAGGGCGGGAATCGGCATCGACGGCCTCTTGTGCGTGTGACAGCGAACTTTTCTTTCGATCGCTTATAGGCCAAAGCACAGGCGCGCCGTGTCGGCACCGGGCGCGATGCGTTGTGCATCGGCGACGGCGGCTGGGTGTGCGGGGCCACGGGGGCGGGCGCCGTGGCGTGGCGGCAGTGGCGTGGGATGCCAGGCGCCGTGCGCGCCGGTCGGCCAACGGATGCCTGCCGAGGGCGCGCGCGTCTCGACCCAAGACGTACGGCCGTGAAATTGCTAAGACAGTGCTTAGCAAAAATCAATAGAAAAAAAGGCTCAAGCGCCTGTCTGTCGGGCGCGAGCAGCTACTGAATTGATAGTAAGGTGAACCGCCGCGGTGCGCGGCTCAGCGCCCCCAGCGCAAGGCCAGCGCGCCCAGCCGCTGCGCCGTTTCGATCAGCAGTGCGCGGCTGTGCGGGTTGATCGGCGGCCAGGGCGCACGCGGCGCCTCGCAGTCGATGAAGCCGCCTTCCTTCATCAGCGCCTTCGCCGCCAGGAAGCCGCACTGCCGGTTCTCGATGTTGATGAGCGGCAGCCAGCGCTCGTAGCCGGCAATGGCCTCGTCGCGCCGGCCGTCGCGGTAGGCATCGAGGATGGGGCGCAGCCCGTCGGGAAAGCCGCCACCGGTCATGGCGCCGGTCGCGCCGGCGTCCAGGTCGGGCAGCAGGGTGATGGCCTCTTCGCCGTCCCACGGGCCTTCGACGGCGTCGCCGCCCAGGCGGATCAGCTCGCGCAGCTTGGCGGCGGCACCCGCGGTCTCGATCTTGAAGTACGACACCTGCTCGATCTCGGTCGCCATGCGCGCGAGGAACGCGGCCGACAGCGGTGTGCCGGCGGCCGGTGCGTCCTGGACCATGATGGGGATGTTCACCGCGTCCGACAGCCGCGCATAGAAGTCGAAGATCTGCGGCTCGGGCACGCGGAAGGTGGCGCCGTGGTAGGGCGGCATCACCATCAGCATGGCGGCGCCCATGTCCTGCGCGCGGCGGCTGCGCTCGGCGCACACCGCGGTGCTGAAGTGCGTGGTGGTCACGATCACCGGCACGCGGCCGGCCACGTGGTCGAGGATCGTGCGGGTGAGCACCTCGCGTTCCTCGTCCGACAGCAAAAACTGCTCGGAGAAGTTGGCCAGGATGCACAGGCCGTCGGAGCCGGCGTCGATCATGAAATCGACCGCGCGCTTCTGGCTGGGCAGGTCGAGCGCGCCGTCCTCGGTGAAGGTGGTCGGCACGACGGGGAACAGGCCGCGGTAGCGGGGGATGGAGAGTGACATAGGGTTGGGAATGGGTTGAACTCGGACCGTTTAGGCTGAAACCAGCACCGTTCGGGCTGAGCTTGTCGAAGCCTCGCGCGGCGCTTCGACAGGCTCAGCGTGAACGGGTTGGGGTGTGTTCGGGGGTGGGTTCAGCATGAACGGGTGGGGCTGGGTTCAGGTTGTGCGGCAAGTTGCGTCGGGTTGCTGGCGTAGCTCGTGCGCGCACCCACCTCAATGCGAATGGCGCGGCACCTCGGCCCCGCGGCAGCCGACGAGGAAGTCGAAGTCACAGCCCTCGTCGGCCTGCAGCACGTGCTGCACGTACAGGCCCGCATAACCGCCGCGCGGCTGGGTGTCGGCGGGCGCGGCGCGGTCAGCCAGGCGGCGCTCCAGTTCCTCGTCGGGGATGTCCAGGTGCAGCCGGCCGCCATCGCAGTCCAGCTCGATCCAGTCGCCGTCGCGCACCGCGGCCAGCGGGCCGCCGGCGGCGGCTTCGGGCGACACGTGCAGCACCACGGTGCCATACGCAGTGCCGCTCATGCGCGCGTCGGAGATGCGCACCATGTCCTTCACGCCTTGGCGCAGCAGCTTGGGCGGCAGGCCCATGTTGCCCACCTCGGCCATGCCGGGATAGCCGCGCGGGCCGCAGTTCTTCATCACCAGCACCGAGTCGGCATCGACGTCGAGCGACTCGTCGACGATGCGCGCCTTGTAATGCTCGAAGTCCTCGAACACCACGGCCCGGCCGCGGTGCTGCAGCAGCGCGGGTGTGGCGGCCGAGGGCTTGAGCACGGCGCCGCGCGGCGCCAGGTTGCCGCGCAGGATGCGCATGCCGCCATCGGCCACCAGGGGCTTGTCGAGCGGGCGGATGACCTCCTCGTCGTAGTTGGGTGCGTCCTTCACGTTGTCCCACAGCGTGCGGCCGTTGACGGTGAGCGCCTGCGGGTGCGGCAGCAGGCCGTGCTCGCCCAGGCGGCGCAGCACGGCGGGCAGGCCCCCGGCGTAGTAGAACTCCTCCATCAGGAAGCGGCCCGAGGGCATGAGGTCGACCAGCGTGGGCGTGCCGGCGCCGATGCGCGTCCAGTCCTCCAGTTCCAGCGGCACGCCGATGCGCCCGGCGATGGCCTTGAGGTGGATCACCGCGTTGGTCGACCCGCCGATGGCCGCGTTGACACGGATCGCGTTCTCGAAGGCCTCGCGCGTGAGCACCTTCGACAGCGTGAGCCCTTCGAGTGCCATCTCCACCGCCCGCGCGCCCGACAGCTGCGCCAGCACGTAGCGCCGCGAATCGACGGCCGGGATCGCCGCGTTGTGCGGCAGCGAGGTGCCCAGCGCTTCGGCCATGCAGGCCATGGTCGACGCGGTGCCCATGGTGTTGCAGGTGCCGGCCGAGCGGCTCATGCCCGCCTCGGCGGCCAGGAACTGGTGCAGCTGGATCTCGCCGGCCTTGAGCGATTCGTGCAGCTGCCACACGGCCGTGCCCGAGCCGATGTTGCGGCCCTCGAGCTTGCCGTTGAGCATCGGCCCACCGGTGACGACGATGGCGGGGATGTCGCAGCTGGCCGCGCCCATCAGCAGGGCGGGCGTGGTCTTGTCGCAGCCGGTGAGCAGCACCACGGCGTCGATGGGGTTGCCGCGGATGGCCTCTTCCACGTCCATGCTGGCCAGGTTGCGCGTGAGCATGGCGGTGGGCCGCAGGTTCGACTCGCCGTTGCTGAACACCGGGAACTCCACCGGGAAGCCGCCCGCCTCGGAGATGCCGCGCTTGACGTGCTCGGCGATCTTGCGGAAATGCGCGTTGCAGGGCGTCAGCTCCGACCAGGTGTTGCAGATGCCGATGATCGGCCGGCCGTCGAACTCGTGGTCGGGAATGCCCTGGTTCTTCATCCAGCTGCGGTACATGAAGCCGTTCTTGTCGGCCGTGCCGAACCATTCGGCAGAACGCAGCTTTTTCTTCGGGGTGGGGGTGTCGGGCATGGCAGTGGCCTTCGGAGGCGGGGAGAAAGGACGGTGGCGTCAGCGCCGCGGCACGCGCGTGGCGATGAAGCGCTGCAGCAGGCAGAAGATGAAGAGCAGCACGCCCACCACGATGCGCGTCCACCAGGAGCTGAGCGTGCCGTCGAAGGCGATGAGGGTCTGGATGATCCCGAGCATGAGCACGCCGAACAGCGTGCCCGCCACGTAGCCCACGCCGCCCGAGAGCAGCGTGCCGCCGATCACCACGGCGGCGATGGCGTCGAGCTCCATGCCCACGGCGTGCAGGCCGTAGCCCGAGAGCATGTAGAAGGTGAAGATCACGCCCGCCAGGCTGGCGCAGAAGCCCGACAGCGCGTAGGCGCCCACCACGGTGCGGCGCACCGGCAGGCCCATGAGCCGCGCCGCCGCCTCGTTGCCGCCGATGGCGTACACCGTGCGGCCGAAGGGCGTGTAGTGGGCGACGAAGATGCCCGCGAGCAGCACCACGATCGCGATCACCGCGCCCACCGACAGCGACGCGCTCTCGCCCAGCGGCAGCCGCCACTGCGCGAGTTCGGTGTAGCCCTCCTGCGTGATGGCGATGGAGTCGATGCTGATGAGGTAGCACAGCCCGCGCGCCAGGAACATGCCGGCCAGCGTGACGATGAAGGGCTGCAGCCGGAAGCGTTCGATCAGCCAGCCCATCACGGTGCCGAAGCCGGTGCCCATGACGAGCACCAGCGCGATGGCCGCGGCCGGGGGCCAGCCGCGGTGCTCGACCAGCGCCGCGACCACCATGGTCGACAGCGCGATCACCGAGCCAACGGACAGGTCGATGCCGCCGGTGAGGATCACGAAGGTCATGCCCACCGCGACCACGATGAGGAAGGCGTTGTCGATCAGCAGGTTGAGGAACACCTGCGCCGAGAAGAAACCGTCGTAGCGCAGCGACCCGGCGGTGGCCACGCAAACGAAGAGCGCGATGGTGGCGGCCAGCGGCAGGTACTTGGGGTCGAGCCCGCGGCGGCGCGGGGCGCTTGCGGATGCCTTGGCGGCCACGGGCGCGGCGGCCGCGGGCAGGTGGGTGGTGGGCGTGTTCATCGCAGCGCCCCCGGCGCGGGCCGCACGGCGATGGCGCGCACGGTGGCGCGGAACTCGGCCGACTGCAGCAGCATCACCGCGAACACCACGGCGGCTTTCACCACCAGATTGATCTCGGGCGGCACGCCCAGCGAGTAGATGGCGTAGGTCAGCGTCTGGATGATCAGTGCGCCGATCACGCTGCCCACCAGGCTGAAGCGTCCGCCGGTGAGCAGCGTGCCGCCCAGCGTCACGGCGAGGATGGCGTCGAGCTCCAGCAGCTGGCCGGCGTTGTTGCCGTCGGCGCTCTTCACGTTCGAGCTGATGAGCAGGCCCGCCAGCCCCGCGCACAGCCCGCACACGGCGTACACCGCGAGCGTGAGCCGACGGGCGCGCACGCCCGCCACCCGCGCCGCCACCGGGTTGATGCCGATCGCCTGGATGAACAGGCCCAGCGCGGTGCGGGTGCACAGCACGAAGAGCAGCGCGAACACGGCACCGGCCACGAAGAGCGAGAAGGGCAGCCCCAGCAGGTAGCCGCCGCCGATGAAGAAGAAGGGCTTGTGGTAGATCGTGAGGATCTGCCCGTCGGTGACGAGCTGCGCCACGCCGCGGCCGGCCACCATGAGGATCAGCGTGGCGATGATGGGCTGCATGCCCGCGCCGGCCACCAGCACGCCGTTCCACACGCCGCACAGCAGCGCCACCGCCAGTGCCGCGGCCACCGCGGCCGCGAGGCCGAAGCGGGCGCCGCCGTCCACCGCGCCGCCGATCATCCAGGCCGCGACGGCGGCGCTGATGGCGACCACGGCGCCCACCGAGATGTCGATGCCGCGCGTGGCGATCACCAGCGTCATGCCCAGCGCCACCACCATCAGCGGCGCCGCGCGGTTGAGGATGTCGACCAGGCTGCCGTACAGGTGCCCGTCGCGCCACTCCAGGTGCAGGAAGCCGGGGTTGAAGGCCGCATTGACGGCCAGCAGCAGCGCCAGCGTGACCAGCGGCCAGGTCAGTCGGTGCTGCATCGCCCGCGCGAGCAGGCCGGGGCCGGAGGAGGGCGTGGTGTCAGGCATGTTGTGCCGCGATGAGTTCGTAGACCTCGTCTTCGGTGCTGCCGCCGGGCAGTTCGCCGACCTTGCGGCGGTCGTGCAGCACCACGATGCGATGCGCCACGCGCACGACTTCGGAGATCTCCGACGAGATGAAGAGCACCGCCATGCCGGCGTCGGCCAGGCGCAGGATCTGCGCCATGATTTCCTGCTTGGCCGCGACGTCGATGCCTCGCGTGGGCTCGTCGAGGATCAACAGGCGCGGCTCGATGGCCAGCCAGCGCGCGATGACGGCCTTCTGCTGGTTGCCGCCCGACAGCAGCGCGATGGGGGTGTCGGCGCTGTCGGTGCGGATGCCCAGCGCGGTGATGAAGCGCTCGGCCAGCCGGTCCTGCTCGGCGCGCGGCAGGAAGCGCCCGATGCCCATGCGCGCCTGAAGCGCCAGCACGATGTTCTCGCGCACCGACAGTTCGCCCACGATGCCGTCGGTCTTGCGCTCCTCGGGGCACAGCGCCAGGCCGTGCGCGATGGCGTCGGCCGGGTCGGCAAAACGCACGGTGCGGCCGTCGATCGCCAGGGTGCCGCGTTCGGCCGGCTCCAGGCCGAAGAGCAGGCGCGCCAGCTCGGTGCGGCCGGCGCCCAGCAGGCCGGCCAGGCCGACCACCTCGCCGGGGCGGATCTGCAGGTCCAGCGGCTCGAGCAGGCCGCTCTGGCCGAAGCCCTGGGCCGACACCAGCGGCGGCGTGCCGCCGGCGGCCTGCGTCGGCGGCGGCCGGCGCGCGGCATCGGCGGCCAGTTCGCGCCCGAGCATGGCCGCGATCAGTGCGGGTGCCGGCAGTTGCGCCACCGGCCATTCGCCGACCCAGCCGCCGTTGCGCAGCACCGTGATGCGGTCCGACACCGCATACACCTGGTTCATGAAGTGGGTGACGAACAGGATCGCCAGGCCCTGCGCACGCAGCCGGCGCAGCACCTCGAACAGGCGCTGCACCTCGTCCTCGTCGAGGCTGGAGGTCGGCTCGTCGAGGATCAGCACGCGCGCATCCACCCCCAGCGCGCGGGCGATGGCGACCATCTGCTGGACGGCCACCGGGTAGCTCGACAGCAGCCGGGTGACGTCAATGTCCAGCCCGATGCGCGCCAGCAGCGCGCGGGCGCCCTCGTTCACCGCCGCCCAGTCGATGCGGCCGGCGGCCAGCAGGCCCTTGCGCGGCTCGCGGCCGGCGAAGATGTTCTCGGCCACCGAGAGGTTGGGGCAGAGGTTCACTTCCTGGTAGACGGTGCTGATGCCCAGGCGCTGCGCGGCCAGCGGCGAGTCGGGCCGCACGGCGCGGCCGTTCAGCCTGATTTCGCCCGTGTCGGCGCCGAACACGCCGGTCACGATCTTGATGAGCGTGGACTTGCCGGCGCCGTTCTGCCCCATCAGCGCATGGATCTCGCCGGGGCGCAACGTGAGCCGCACGTCGTGCAGCACCTGCACCGTGCCGAAACGCTTGCCCAGGCCTTCCACCTCGAGCACTGGCGTGCTGGCGACCGGGGATGCGGCAGGCTCGGCCATCGTGCTCAGCGATTCTTGTGATAAACGTCGATGAACACCGCGGCCAGCAGCACCAGGCCCTTGATCACCTGCTGGTAGTCGATGCCGATGCCCATGATCGACATGCCGTTGTTCATCACCCCCATGACGAAGGCGCCGATGACGGCTCCCGTCACCTTGCCCACGCCGCCCGAGGCCGAGGCACCGCCGATGAAGCAGGCGGCGATCACGTCCAGCTCGAAGCCCAGACCGGCCTTGGGTGTGGCGGTGTTCAGGCGCGCGGCGAACACCAGCCCGGCCAGGCCGGCCAGCGCGCCCATGTTCATGAAGGCGTAGAAGCTCAGCCGCCGGGTGTCGATGCCCGACAGGCGCGCCGCCTTTTCGTTCCCGCCCAGCGCGTAGATGCGGCGGCCCAGCGTGGTGCGGCGCGTGACGAAGTCGAACAGCAGGATCAGCACCGCCATGACGACCAGCACGTTGGGCAGGCCGCGGTACGAGGCCATCAGCCAGGCGAAGCCCACCATCAGCAGCGCGAAGATCGCATTGCGGCCGACAAACACCAGCAGCGGCTCGGCGCCGATGCCGTGCGCGAGCTGTCGCTGGCGCGTGCGCCAGCCGGCGATGGCGAAGGCCGCGCCCGCCGCGACGCCCAGCAGCAGCGAGGTGACGCGCAGGCCGCCCGCACTGGCGATCGCCTCGGGGATGAAGCCACTGCTCAGGCGCTGGAACACGTCGGGGAACGGCCCGACCGACTGCCCCTGCAGCACGGCCAGCGCCAGGCCCTTGAAGACCAGCATGCCCGCCAGCGTGACGATGAAGGACGGGATGCGCGCATAGGCGACGAACCAGCCCTGCACGGCCCCCACCAGTGCGCCGACCGCGATGCACAGCACCACGGCGGGCAGCACGGGCCAGTCGTGCTCGACCATCAGCACCGCCGCGATGGCACCGACGAAGCCGCAGACCGAGCCCACCGACAGGTCGATGTGGCCTGCCACGATGACCAGCAGCATGCCCAGCGCCATGATGACGATGTAGCTATTCTGCAGCACCAGGTTGGTGAGGTTGAGCGGCTGCATCAGCGTGCCGTCGGTCACGACCTGGAAGAAGACCATGATCGCGATCAGGCAGATCAGCATGCCGTACTCGCGCAGGTGGTGCTTCAGGAAGGACGCGGCGGAGCTCTCCGTGCCGGCGCGAGCCGGGGCGGTGGGCAGCGCGGCGCTGGCCGTCTTCTCGTTCATGCGGGGACTCCCTCGGTATGGTGCGCGCCGCGCGCCTGCGCGCGCAGGATGGCGGCCATGATGCGTTCCTGCGTCGCCTCGGCCGTGGGCATCTCGGCCACGAAGCGGCCTTCGTTCATGACGTAGAGCCGGTCGGTGATGCCCAGCAGCTCGGGCATCTCGGAGGAGATGACGACCACGCAGCGGCCCTGCGCGGCCAGCTCGGCGATCAGGGTGTAGATCTCGTACTTCGCACCCACGTCGATGCCGCGTGTGGGCTCGTCGAGGATCAGCACCTGCGGGTCGGTGAACAGCCACTTGGCGATCACGACCTTCTGCTGGTTGCCGCCCGAAAGATTCACCGTCTTCTGCTCCACGCCCGAGCAGCGGATGCGCAGGGCCTGGCGGTAGCGTTCGGCCACCGCGTGTTCGCGGCCGCGGTCGATCACGCCGGTGCGCGACGAGACGCCGGCCATGTGGGCCAGCGGCGTATTGAAGCGGATGCTTTCTTCCAGCACCAGGCCGGCGCCCTTGCGGTCCTCGGTCACGTAGGCCAAGCCGGCGGCGATGGCGCGGTCGACGGTGGTGACATGGAGCGGCCGGCCGTCGAGCAGCACCTCGCCGCGGATGGCGCAGCCCCAGCTGCGGCCGAACACGCTCATGGCGAACTCGGTGCGGCCGGCGCCCATGAGGCCCGCGATGCCCACCACCTCGCCGCGGCGCACGTTCAGGTTCAGTCCGTCGAGGAAAGCGCGACCGGGCCGTTCGGGATGTTCGGCCGACCAGCCGCGCACCTCGAAGCCCAGCTCGCCGATGGCCGGCGTGCGGGGTGGGTAGCGGTCGGTCAGCGCGCGGCCGACCATGCCGCGGATGATGCGGTCTTCGTCCACCGGCGCCGCGCGGCAGTCGATGGTCTCGACCGTGCGGCCGTCGCGCAGCACGGTGACGGCGTCGGCCACGCGCGCGATCTCATTGAGCTTGTGCGAGATGAGGATGCAGGTGATGCCCTGCGCGCGCAGTTCCAGCAGCAGGTCGAGCAGGGCCTGACTGTCGTTCTCGTTGAGGCTGGCGGTGGGCTCGTCGAGGATCAGCAGCCGCACGCGCTTGGACAGCGCCTTGGCGATCTCGATGAGCTGCTGCTTGCCCACGCCCAGCGGGCCGACCAGCGCGTCGGGCCGCTCGGCCAGGCCCACCTTGGCCAGCAGCTCCTGCGTCTGGCGGTAGGTGGCGATCCAGTCGATCACGCCGGCCGCGGCCTGCTCGTTGCCCAGGAAGATGTTCTCGGCGATCGAGAGCATCGGGACCAGCGCCAGCTCCTGGTGGATGATGATGATGCCGGCGCGCTCGCTGTCGTGGATGCCGCCGAAGTGCTGTACCTGGCCGTCGAAGACGATGTCACCTTCGTAGTCGCCGTGTGGGTACACGCCGCTGAGCACCTTCATCAGCGTGGACTTGCCGGCGCCGTTCTCGCCCACCAGGGCATGGATCGAGCCGGCGCGCACGCGCAGGTCGACGCGGTCGAGCGCGACCACGCCCGAGAAGGGCTTGCGGATGCCCCGCATCTCCAGCAGCGTGTCGTCGGTGCGCGCGTCGTCTCCTGCCAGCATCGTGGTCCTGCCCTGTACCGCCGCGCGGCCTTACTTGATCTGCGAGGCCTTGTAGTAGCCGCTGTCGACCAGCACCTTCTCGTAGTTGCTCTTGTCCACCAGCACCGGCTTGAGCAGGTACGAGGGCACGACCTTCACGCCGTTGTTGTAGGTCTTGGTGTCGTTGACCTCGGGCGTCTTGCCGCTGAGCACGGCGTCGACCATGTCGGCCGACACGCGGGCGAGTTCGCGCGTGTCCTTGAACACGGTGGAGTACTGCTCGCCGCGCAGGATCGACTTGACCGAGGGCACTTCCGCGTCCTGGCCCGACACGACCGGGCAGGGCTGCTGCGCGGTGCAGTAGCCCACGCCCTTGAGCGAGGACAGGATGCCGATCGACAGCCCGTCGTAGGGCGAGAGCACCGCGTCGACGCGCGCCTTTCCGTAGAAGGCCGAGAGCAGGTTGTCCATGCGGGCCTGCGCCACGGCGCCGTCCCAGCGCAGGGTGCCGACCTTGTCCATGCCCATCTGCTTGCTGCGCACCACGAGCTTGCCGCTGTCGATGTAGGGCTTGAGCACCGACATCGCGCCGTCGTAGAAGAAGAAGGCGTTGTTGTCGTCGGGCGAGCCGCCGAAGAGCTCGATGTTGAACGGGCCCTTTCCATTCTTCAGGCCGAGCTTGTCGACGATGGAGGTGGCCTGCAGCACGCCGACCTGGAAGTTGTCGAAGGTGGCGTAGTAGTCGACGTTCTTCGAGCCCTTGATGAGCCGGTCGTAGGCAATGATCTTCACGCCCTTGTCGGCCGCGTTCTGCAGGGCCTTGGTGAGCGTGGTGCCGTCGATCGACGCGATCACCAGCACCTTGGCGCCCTTGGTGACCATGTTCTCGATCTGCGCGAGCTGGTTGGGGATGTCGTCGTCGGCGTACTGCAGGTCGGTCTGGTAGCCGCGGCCCTTGAGCACCTTGACCATGTTGTCGCCGTCGGCGATCCAGCGGGCCGAGGACTTGGTGGGCATGGCGATGCCGACCAGGGCCTTGCCCTGGGCCAGCACCGCGGTCGGGGCCATGACGGCCAGCGCCGCGGCGGTAGCCAAAAGGTGTCGAAGGAAATTGCGTCGCATGTAGGGTCTCCGTGTGGAATCTCAGGGCACCCGCGGAACTGGCTTTGCCAGGCCACTGGGTGCGCCCCTTCCCGCGCAGTGAGAGAAGGGGGGAGCCGCGAAGCGGCGTGGGGGTTGCTCAATACTTCCGCTTCGGGAATTCGGCGGCGGCGGTTTCCATGGGGAAGATGCCTTCCTCCGTCACGATGCGCTTGGGCACCGGCTTGCCGGCCAGGATGTCCTTGACGGCCGTCATGAGCTGCGGGCCGAGCAGCGGGCTGCATTCGATCGACACGTTGAGCTTGCCGGCCATCATCGCTTCGAAGGCGCCCTTGACGCCGTCGATGGAGATGATGGTGATGTCCTTGGCGGGCTTGAGGCCCGCTTCCTCGATGGCCTGGATGGCGCCGATGGCCATGTCGTCGTTGTGCGCATACAGCACGTTGATGCCGTTCTTGCCCTCGGCCTTGAGGAAGGCTTCCATCACCTCCTTGCCCTTGGCGCGGGTGAAGTCGCCGGTCTGGCTGCGCACGATCTTGAACTTCGGGTCGGCCTTGATGATTTCCTCGAAGCCCTTCTTGCGGTCGATGGCGGGCGCCGAGCCCACGGTGCCCTGCAGTTCGACGATGCGGACCTCGCCCTTGTGGTCCTTCATCTTGTCGACCAGCCAGCGGCCGGCCTTGCGGCCTTCCTCGACGAAGTCCGAACCCATGAAGGTGACGTAGAGCGAGGTGTCCTTGGAGTTGACCGAGCGGTCGGTCAGCACCACCGGGATCTTGGCGGCCTTGGCCTCGCGCAGCACGTTGTCCCAACCCGACTCGACCACCGGCGAGAAGGCGATCACGTCGACCTTCTGCGCGATGAAGGCGCGGATCGCCTTGATCTGGTTCTCCTGCTTCTGCTGGGCGTCGGAGAACTTGAGCTCGATGCCGGCGTCCTTGGCCGCCGACTTGATCGATTCGGTGTTGGCGGTGCGCCATTCGCTCTCGGCGCCGACCTGGCTGAAGCCCAGCACGATCTTCTTCTGCGCGAAGGCGGAGAGCGGGATCAGGGTGGAGGCCGACAGTGCGACGGCGGTGGCGATGACGTGTCTGCGGTTCGTTGGCATCGGTTGTCTCCTTGTGCCGTTTGTGTCCGCCGCCGGGCGATACCGTTGCCCAGGGCTGGCGGCAGTGTAGAAACGAAATTGCTATCAATCCAATAGATTTTTGGCCAGAATCGATATCGTTCCGAGCATTCGCGCAAACCCTCATGACCGCCTTCTCCGACTACACCCACTGGTTCCTGCGCGCCCGTCTGAAGACGCGCCAGTTGCTGTTGCTCACTGCGCTGGAGGAGGAAGGCAACATCCACGCCGCGGCCCGCGCGCTCAACATGACGCAGCCGGCGGCCTCGAAGCTGCTGAAGGACCTGGAGGACATGCTGGAGGTGCCGCTGTTCGAGCGCCTGCCGCGCGGCATGCGGCCGACCTGGTATGGCGAGACCATGATCCGCCACGCGCGCCAGGCGCTGGCCAGCCTGAGCCAGGCGCACGAGGAACTCACGGCGCTGAAGGCCGGCCGCTACGGACAGGTGGGCGTGGGCGCGATCACCTCGCCAGCACTGGCGCTGCTGCCGCCGGCCATCGCGATGGTCAAGCGGGAGCAGCCCAGCCTGCGGGTGGTGCTGGAGATCGAGACCAGCCCGGTGTTGCTCGAGCATCTGCGCCAGGGGCGGCTGGACATCCTGCTGGCGCGCTTCTTCGCCGGCGAGGACCAGAGCGACCTGCGTTACGAGGCCATCACCAGCGAGCCGGTGTGCACGGTGGCGCGCCCCGGCCATCCGCTGGCCGGCAAGCACGACCTGCAACTGGCCGACGTGAAGGACGCGGCCTGGATCGTGCCGCCGGCCGGCAGCGTGCTGCGGCACCGCTTCGAGCTCATGTTCCAGGAGGCGGGGCTCAAGCCGCCCTTCGACATCATCGAGACGGCGGCCCTGCTGTTCATCACCCGCATGCTGCAGCAGAGCGACATGCTGTGCGTGATGGGCACCGAGGTCGCGCGCTACTACGCGTCGCACGGCATCCTCACCGTGCTGCCGCTGGAGATGGCCTGCCATATGGACGACTTCGGCCTCATCACACGCGGCGACCGGGCGCTCTCGCCCGGCGCGCAGCTGCTGGTGAAGGCGCTGAAGACGGCGTGTTTCCCGACTTACGGGCGCAAGCTGGATTGAATGCGGGCGATGGCGGGGCTCAGACCCAGCCGGCGTCGACCTTGAACTCCTGCGCCGTGCACATGGCCGCAGCGTCGGAGGCGAGGAAGAGCACCATGTGCGCGATGTCGTGCGGCTTGAGCTTGTCGGGCAGGCACTGGTTGCGCGCGAGCTCCTTTTCGCCCTCCTCGTCGAGCCACAGCGCGATCTGCCGCTCGGTCATCACCCAGCCGGGCGAGACGGTGTTGATGCGGATGCGGTCCTGGCCCAGCGGCTTGGCCAGGCCGCGCGTGAGGCCGTTGACCGAGGACTTGGCGATCGCGTAGCAGGGGTAGCCGCCGCCCTTGCCCTGCCAGCCGGTGGAGCCGAGGTTGACGATCGAGCCGCCGCCCAGGCGCCGCATGCCGGGCACGACGGACTGGATGGCGAACAGGGCCGGGCGCTCGTTGATCGCCATGCGCTCCTCGTAGTAGGCCGGCGTGACCGACTCCAGCGTGTGGCGGTCGTCGCTCGCCACGTTGTTGACCAGCACCGCGAAGGGACCGAGCTCGGCCTCCGCCTGCGCGATGGCGCCCTGCAATGCGGCGATGTCGCGCACGTCGCAGCGCCGCCACCAGGGTGTCGGCAGGCCGGCGTCGGCGATCTGCCGGGCCAGCGCCTCGCTTGGCGCCTCGGCGATGTCGATGAAGGCAACGCGCGCGCCCTGTTCGGCGAAGGCCTGCACGATGCCGGCGCCGATACCGCTGCCACCGCCGGTGACGAAGACGTTCCTGTCGCGCAGGTCGGGGTAGGAGGCGAGGGGGGAGGTCATTGGGGTGTCTTTGATTGATATATTGAAATTGCAATCAATGAATTGCAAAAAGATATTTTTAAGCATCAATATGCCTTGATAGCATTTGCGCCGTCAAGCGCGTTCGACGCTTCAGGAGACAACGAGGATGAGCGCAACCGCAGCCCTGGCGCCGCGGCCCGTATCGGGTTCGTGGCGATGCCTTTGGGAGGCCGGTGCCGAATTGGGCGAGGGCGCGCTGTGGTCGCCCCGGCTGCAGGCGCTGTGGTGGGTCGACATCCTGGGCCGGCGCCTGCACCAGTGCGATGCGCAGGGCCAGTCGCGACGCAGCTGGCAGTTCGACGAGGAGGTGTCGGCCGTGGCCGAGGGCCGCGGCGAGCGCCTGCTGCTGGCCCTGCGGCGTGGCTTCGCGCGCTTCGCCCCCTTCGAGGCCGATGCCATCCCGCGCTACCTGCACTGCCCGCGCCAGGAACTGCCGGGCAACCGCTTCAACGACGGCAAGTGCGACCCGCAGGGGCGCTTCTGGGCCGGCAGCATGGACTTCGACGCCGTGGCGCCCACGGGCACCCTGTACCGCTTCGACGCCGACGCGCGCTGTACGCCGCAGGACAGCGGCTTTCCCGTCTGCAACGGCCCGGCCTGGTCGCTGGACGGGCGCACGCTCTACTTCAACGACACCGTCGGCGCGCGGACCCTGGCCTACGACTTCGACCCGGTGTCGGGGGGCGTTTCCGGCCGCCGCGTGTGGCGCGAATGGGATCGAGACGCCGAGGGCCTGCCCGACGGCATGACGACCGATGCCGAGGGCGGCCTGTGGATCGCGCACTGGGGTGGCAGCAGCGTGACGCGACACCATCCCGTCAGCGGCGACTTGCTCGCGCGCATCGAGCTGCCGGTGACGCAGGTGACGAGTTGCGCTTTCGGTGGGCCCAAGCTGCGCACGCTGTTCATCACCAGTGCGGCGGTCGGCCTCGACGCCGCGCAGCGTGCGGCGCAACCGCTGGCCGGCGGGCTGTTCGCGGTCGACGTCGACGTGGCCGGCCTGCCGGCCGCGGTGTACGGCGGGGCGCCATGAGCGCGCGTCACACGCTGTCCGACGTCCAGTGGTTGGCGCATGCGGGCCAGCGGCTCGGCTTGCTGCCCTCGCTCGGCGGTGGCGTGGCCGCGTGGCAGGTGGCACTTCCCGAGGGCGGGTGGCTGGACCTCTGGCGGCCCTGGGACGGGCACACGACGGACATGTACCGCCTCGCATCCTTCGCGATGGTGCCGTGGTCCAACCGCATCAGCGGCGGGGGCTTTACGCACGGCCAGCGCCAGCATGCGATGCAGCCCAACCGCGAGGGCGAGCCCTACCCCATCCATGGCGACGGCTGGCTGCAGCCGTGGCAGGGCGCGGCGGTCGAACCCGGTGTCTTCGAGATGCACCTGCGCTCGGACAGCCATGGCGGCAACCCCTACCGCTATCGCGCCACGCAGCGCTTCGCCCTCGTCGAAGGCGGGCTGGATCAGTCGGTGGAAGTGACCAACACCGGCGACGAGGCGCTGCCCTTCGGCCTCGGCCTGCATCCGTGGTTCCCGCGCACCCCGCGCGCGCGGGTGCAGGCGTCGGTGGGCGGGGTGTGGCTCTCGGGCGCCGACCCGCTGCCAGTGGGCCACAGCACCGAACTCGCACCCGATTGGGACCTGCGCCGAGGCGTCGGCGCCGAGGGCAGCTTCGTCGACAACGGCTTCACTGGCTGGAACGGCGAAGCGGCCGTCGAGTGGCCGGAGCATGGGTTGCGTGTGACGCTGTCGGCGCGCGACGGCGCGCCCGGGGCCGAGTCGCCAACGGCCTTCTGCCTGGTGTACCGCCCGCCGGTGGGCAACGCCTTCTGCTTCGAGCCGATCACACACCCGATCGACGCCTTCCACCTCGACGGGCAGCCCGGTCTGCGCGTGCTGGCGCCGGGCGAATCGATGGTGTTGCACGCCGCCTGGCGCGTGCAGGCGATGACGTCGCCGGCCTGAGCCTGCTCAGACCGGCCGAGCGCTCGGCAGGGTGCGCAGGGCCTCGACCATCGCAGGCGCGGCCCAGTCGCGTTCGCCCTCGGCCCATGCGAGCGGGCGGCCGGCACCGTCGAACACGAAGGTTGCGGGCAGCGCCCGGCCACCCCAGGCCTTGAACACCGACTGGCTGCGGTCGAGCAGCACGGTGCCGTGGATCGGCACCTCGGCGAGGAAGCGGCGCACGCGCTCCGGCATCTCGCCATGGTTGAGCGCCACGAACTGCCAGCCCTGGGGTGCGAGTTGCTGCGCGAGCGTGTTGAGCGAGGGCATCTCGATGCGGCACGGGCCGCACCAGGTGGCCCACACGTTCACGAGCAATGGCCGGCCGGCGAAATCGGCCAGCGTGCGCGCCTCTTCACTCCGCAGCTCAGTGGCCTCGAGGCGCGGCGGTCGGGCGGGCCGCCAGCGGTCGAGGCCCGTGGCGGTCTCGGGCTGTGCATGCAGGAGCGGCCACGCCGCGCCCGCGAGCCCGGCGGCCGCGCCCGCGAGCAACCGCCGCCGCCCGTGCTGCAAGGTCAGGCGCTCACCCGCTTGGACTGGATCACGTACTTGAAGCTGGCCGGGTCCAGGCTGTCCAGGCGGCCCTTGGCGGTCTCGCCGTTGGGGTACATCAGGAAGGCGATCGGCGTGCCCTGGCGGCTGCCCGGCAGGCGCACGTCCTCGGCGTTGTTGTAGCCGATCCAGTTCGATTCCCAGGCGCCGAAGAGCATCGCGTTGGCGGCGCGGACGCGGGCGTCAGTGGCCGCCAGGCCGCCCTTTTCTTCTTCGAGCATGACCTTGCGGACGTCGGCCGGATCGACCGGCACCCAGCCGTAGCCCTGGGCGTAGAACTCGGCGCGGCAGTGCTGGGCGCGGCTGATGTCGCCGCTCTTGCCCATGCTCTTGTAGCCGCGGGCCGAGTCGTCGACACGCACGCCGTACACGTCGCGGGCCGGCACGCCGCTGGCGCGGGACAGGGCGACGAACAGGCCGTTGAGGTCGGCGCACTTGCCGCCCAGGTTGCCGCTGGTCAGCACGTACTTGACGTCGCCGGTGCCGCAGCCGCGCACGCCGCCTTCGCGGTGGCAGTTGGCCACGATCCAGTCGTAGACGGCCTTGGCCTTCTCGATGTCGGTGCGGGCGCCGGCGTCGGCCACGATCTTGCGGGCCGTCTCGCCGACGATGCCGTCGGTGGGCTTGAACTCGCTGGGGCGCAGCCAGGCGCGCAGCTGCTCGGGCGTGGCGTTCCCGCCGCGCGGTGCGGCGCCCAGATCGGTCGCGCGGTCGCGCAGCGCGACGCGGTTGACCAGGGTCAGCTGCTGCGGGGCGTTGGCGTCGGACCACTCGACCATCAGCATGCGGGCGCCGCCGGTGCCTTCGACGATGCGGGCCTGCTTGGCGCCGGGCGCGTCGAAGCGCGTATCCACCAGGCGCTGGTAGACGCCGTCGCTGCCGGCCAGTTGCTGCGCCGGCAGCGGCACCCACACGCGGCCCAGGCCGGTGCGTTCGGCCAGGTCGACTTGGGTGGTGATGTCGTAGCCGCGCCAGCCTTCGGCGGCTGGCGTGGCGGGTGCAGTGCGGGCACTGGCGAGCGCAGGCAGGGCGGCGGCCCCTGCACCCAGCAGGGGCGCTGCGGCAGAAAGGCTGAGGAAATGGCGGCGTTGCATGGGAGGCGGCTCCTTGGGACAGGGTGGTCATGGTCGCCGGAGAACGGCGGGTGGCCGATTATTCACGGTGCCCCGCCGATCGGGAGCGCACCGACCCTAAGTCCCGGCGGGACGCTCAGGCCGACGCCGTGCCACTGGCCTGCGTTGCAGCCGCCACGGCCGCCTGCGCGCGCGCGTAGGCCGGCGCGGGCCCGATGCCGAGGCGGGCGCGGGCGGCGTCCAGCGGCTCGTGCAGCAGCATTTCGTAGTCTTCGCTCAACAGCCAGGCGGCGGCGCGGCCGCGGCGGTAGCCCTCGAGGATGGCGCGGGCAACGACCAGGCTGTGCATTTCCTTCAGCCCCTTGAGGGCGGATGCGGCGCCCAGCACGGCCCAGCCCTTGCCACGGGTCTGGGCAAAGCTGAATCCGACCAGGCACGCTTCGCCGAGCGGCTCGTTGGCCTGGTAGCCGGTCAGCACATGCCAGAGGTCGTGAACGTCGCGGATGCGGCGCCCGAGCCAGGCATGCGGATGCTCGACGAGCGCGCGGCCCTGCGGGTTCGAGGCCTCGGCCAGGCCGGCAGCCGAATAGCCCGTGCGTTCCAGAAAGGCTCGGTAGGCGGCGCCCACTGTGTCGGGTGCGAAGCTCGCGATGAAGGCCGGGTCGGACAGGCGCTCAACCAGTTCGGTGCGGCGGTACACCTGCCGCGCGCCCGCCTCGGTGCCGATGAGGCGCGCCAGGTTGACCGGCAGCACCGGTCCGTTGAGCGACTGCATGATGATGAAGACTTGCTCGGTGGCGTTGGCGTCGCGCATGAGCGCGCGCACGGCGCGCAGCGCGGCGGGGACATCCCGCTTGTAAGAACCCGATGCGGTGGTGCTGTACTTCATCCCTGGATCTCCTGTGGCTGGGTGGCGGTGCTCGATCTGCCAGTGCAGCCGCGTCTCCCGCGCAGCCGCCATCATCCCAGAGTCGACGCGTTCGCGGGACCGTGGCAAAGCCCCGGCCGGCGGGCGAGCAACGGGCAGCCGAAGCAATGCGTTGCCATAATGGTCCTGGCCATTCCCCCATGGGGCGGCCGATGTTTCGCCGTTCGTGAGTCGCTGTTGCAGGTCTGCACCGATGTCGCGCCGGAGCGGGACCGCGTGCACCGGATGCATCGCGCCCGAACGGCCGCCGGACGTGCACCTGCAGCGCGCGTCGCGGATGCCCCACCGCGTTGCTGCAGGAGCCTTGCATGTCCTTCCTCCATGTCCTCGAACCCATCGTGCGCGACACCATCGCGCCCGCCGCCGCCGACACCGACCGCGAGGCGCGCTTTCCGCGCCGGGCCCTCGACGCACTGGGCGCCGCGGGCCTGCTGGGGCTGTTGAGCAGCCGGGAGGTGGGCGGCCTCGGCCTGGGACTCGGCGAGGCGGCGCAGGTGGTGCAGCGCATCGCGCAGGACTGCCCCTCGACCGCCATGGTGCTGACCATGCACTACGCAGGCACCGCGCTGGTCGACAAATACGGACCGCCCGAGGTGCGCCGGGCCATCGCGGCCGGCAGGCACATCACGACGCTGGCCTGGTCCGAGATGGGCTCTCGCAGCCACTTCTGGGCGCCCGTGGGCACGGCCTGCCGCGAGGGCGACGAGGTGGTGCTCGACGGCTTCAAGAGCATGGTCACGTCGGCGTCGGAGGCGGACTCGTACGTGTGGTCGTCGCGCCCCACTGAAGGCGAGGGACCGTCCAGCATCTGGCTGGTCGATACCAAGAAGCCGGGCCTCACGCGCACCGCCGTGTTCGACGGCATGGGACTGCGCGGAAACGCTTCGGCCCCGGTCAAGGCCGAGGGCGTGCGCATCCCGGGCGGCGCACTGCTGGGCGAGGACGGCAAGGGCGACGTGCTGATGAACAACGACGAACTGCCGGTGTTCGTGACGCTGATCGCGTCGTGCTCGGTGGGCATGATGGACGGCGTGCTCGCGCGGGCCACGGCCCACATCACGAAGAACCGCTTCGCCGAGAGCGGCAGCAGCATTTCCGACCTGCCGACGGTGCGTGCCTACCTCGCGCGTGCGCAGATCCGCGCCGACCAGGCCCGCGTGCTGCGCGACGATGCCCTGGCGGCCATGGCCGCCGGCCGCGCCGACACCATGCTGCGCGTATTGGAGGTGAAGGCGAGCGCCGCCGAAGCCGCGCTCGAAGTGACCGACACCGCCATGCGCATCTGCGGCGGCGCTGCCTTCCGCAAGGACGTGGGCATCGAGCGGCTGTTCCGCGATGCACGCGCGGCGTCGATCATGGCGCCCACCTCGGACGTGCTGTACGACTTCATCGGCACCGCGCTCTGTGACGCAGTGGCCAAGGCCGCCGCATGACGATGGAAACTGTGCTCCGGCCGTTCGGGCTGAGCCTGTCGAAGCCCCGCGCCGGGCTTCGACAGGCTCAGGCTGAACGGTGGAAGATTCGCTGACCGAACAACCGCTTCCCATGCCCCAACTCCAACCCCCACCCTTCATGCTCGGCGCCGTCGCCTACGCGCCCAAGGTCGTCACCATCTGGGAAGGCTTCAAGACCTACCTGGCAGAGCGCGGCTTCGCGATGGACTACATCCTCTACTCGAACTACGAAACGCAGGTGGAGGCGCAGTTCGCCGGCGACATCGCCTTCGCCTGGAACTCGCCCCTGGCCTGGGTGCGCGCCGACCGCATGGCGCGTGCGCGCGGCCAGGCCGTGCAATCTCTGGTGATGCGCGACACCGACCAGGACCTGCAGTCCGTGCTGGTGGTCAAGGCCGACAGCCCGGTGCAGTCGCTGGCCGACCTCGAGGGCAAGACGGTCGGCTTCGGCGCCATCGATTCGCCCCAGGCCACGCTGATCCCGCTGGACCACCTGCAGCACGAGGGCGACCTCGCGCCCGGCAAGGACTACGAGGTGCGCCGCTTCGACGTGCTGGGCGGCAAGCACGGCGACCACATCGGCGGCGAGCGAGATGCGGCCGTCGCGATGCTGGCGGGCGAGGTGGCCGCGAGCTGGATGATCGCGGGCAACCACCGTGCCTTCGCCAAGGAAGGCACCTTGCCCGCCGGCGCCACGCGCGTGCTGGCCACCACCGGCTTGTATGACCACTGCACGATGACCGTGAGCCCCGGCGTGGATGCGGCAGCATCGCAGCGTTTTGCCGAGCTGCTGCTGGCGATGGACTGGAACGACGCCAAGGTGCGCCCGCTGCTGGAACTGGAAGGCCTGAAGCAGTGGCGCGAGGGCCGGGCCAGCGGCTTCCACCTGCTGGAGCGCGCCGCGACCGAACAGGGCTTCTATGACGCGCGTGGAAACATCGTCGCTGCCGACTATCGATATTGAGGCGCTGGGCTTCGACGCCGGCGCGCACCTGCTGGTGCGGCACGCGCTGGCGGCCTTGCCCGAGGGCGAGTCGCTGCGCGTGACCGGGCGTGCGCCCGGCTGGCAGGCGCAACTGGCCGACTGGTGCCGCGTGCAAGGCCACACCTTGTCCTGGCCGTCACTCCCTCTCCCTCTGGGAGAGGGCGGGGGAGAGGGCACCCAGGCGGTCGATGAGGCGCCGACGCCCATCGCCCTCATCGCCCCCGGCACCGCCGAGTCCGGCCGATGGCGCGACGCCGCGCACACCGGCCATGCCGACCTGCGCGCCGAGGGCGGGGTGCTGCCGCATGCGCCCGCGCATTGGGGCCTGGCGGCCCGCGGCGCCCGCGTGGAGGCCGGCTCGCCCGACATCGCCTTCCGCCTCGACCGCAAGGAGGAGCTCTGGGCCGAGAACGCCGCCGAGCTGTACGCGCAGGCCGTGGGCGCGCAATGGGACCCGGAGGCCGCGCTGGACTGGGACGTGACCTTCACGCATCCGCCCGAAGTGGAGGCCGCGATTCGCCAGGTCATGACCTACATGGTCGAGAACGAGAACGCCGCGCTGCTGGTGCCCGCTCGCTTCCTCGGCCAGATCCATCCTCACTACCGCGAACTCCAGGCCGCGCTGGCGATCCAGGTGGCCGACGAGGCGCGACACATCGAGGTGTTCACCCGGCGCATTCGCCTGGGCGGCGGCGAGCCGGCCCTCTCGACCGCGGGCGGCCAGGCTTCGCTCAAGAGCCTGCTCGACGAACCGGACTTCTCCGTCGCCGGCTTCCTGCTGTCGGTGCTGGGTGAAGGCACCTTCGTCAACCTGCTGCAGTTCCTGGCCGCGCATGCGCCCGACCCGCTCACGCGGCAGATCGCGAAGCTGGCCGCCCGCGACGAGGCGCGCCATGTGGCGCTGGGCATGTCGCACCTGCTGTACCGCCTGCAGCAGGATCCCGCCCTGCGCGGACGGCTGGCTCGGGCCGTGGAGGCGCGGCACGACAGCCTGGCCGGCACCGCGGGCCTCAACGAAGAGGTGTTCGACGCCCTGGTGCTCATCGGCGCCGGCGAGTTGACGCCGCAAGCCGTCGCCTCTGGCTTTGCCAAGGTGCAGCAGCTCATGCGCGAGATGGCCGACGGCCGCTTCACCCGTTTGCTGCGCCTGGGCTTCGACCGCACCGAGGCCGAGCGCCTCTCCGCGCTGCATACGCGAAACTTCATGTGAGCGGCGTGCCCGGTGAGGGCATTGCCTTTTTGAATCCCTTCCTTGACCCGACGCCCATGACTGCAGCCACCGATTCCACCCCGCGCCTCACTTCCCTGTCCCACGGCGGAGGCTGCGGCTGCAAGATCGCGCCCGGCGTGCTCTCCGAATTGCTCGCCAAGAGCAGCCTGCCGCCCATGGTCTTCCCCGACCTGCTGGTCGGCACCGAGACGGCCGACGATGCGGCCGTCTACCGCATCAACGACCGCCAGGCCATCGTCGCGACCACCGACTTCTTCATGCCCATCGTGGACGACCCGCGCGACTTCGGCCGCATCGCGGCGACCAATGCGCTGTCGGACCTGTACGCCATGGGCGCGCAGCCGCTGATGGCCCTGGCCATCGTGGGCATGCCGATCAACGTGCTGCCGCACGAGGTCATCGCGAAGATCCTCGAAGGCGGCGAATCGGTGTGTCGCGAGGCGGGCATTCCGCTCGCGGGCGGGCACTCCATCGATTCGGTCGAGCCGATCTACGGCCTGGTGGGCATCGGCATCGTCGAGATCGAGCACCTCAAGCGCAACGCCACCGCGCAGCCCGGCGACGTGCTGATCCTCGGCAAGCCGCTGGGCGTGGGCATCCTGTCGGCGGCGTTGAAGAAGGGCGAGCTCGATGCCGATGGCTACGCCGCCATGATCGAGGCGACTACCAAGCTGAATCGCCCAGGTACCGAGTTGGCGCGTCTGCCCGGCGTGCACGCGATGACCGACGTGACCGGCTTCGGCCTGCTGGGCCACACGCTCGAGCTGGCGCGGGGCGCCGGGCTGACAGCGCACATCGACGCCAAGGCCTTGCCGTGGTTGCCCGGGGTACGGGCGCTGGCCGAGCGCGGGGTCGTGACGGGTGCTTCAGGACGCAATTGGGCGTCGTATGGGGCGGATGTGCGGGGATTGGAGAGCGATGCGGTGCTGCGCGCGCTGTTGACGGATCCGCAGACGTCGGGGGGGCTGTTGGTGGCTTGCGGAGCAGAGGCCGTCAGCGAAGTGCTCGCCGTGTTTGGGCGGGAAGGCTTCGGCGAAGCTTCTGTCATAGGGCACGTGGCTGCTGAGGCGCCGGGTGTGGCCGTTGTGGATCTGTAGCACTGACTGTTCGGCTCTTGTGTACAGCGGCGTTTTGATCTGCGCGGCCGCTCTATCGATCAAGCGATCGTTGTTGCGTGTTTCGGCTCGCTCTAATTCTTGAAAACGTGGCATATCCGATCTGCTCGTTTGCAGACCGGGGTGTCGGCGCGCAGGTAGATGTACGCTGCCAAACACACTGTCGGCGCGGCCGTCGGAAGTGAGGGTGACGACTCATCTCTCGTCAAACTCGGTGGCGTCACACCTCCTCCAAGGCTTGCCCGCGGTGCGCGTTTGGCAGGCTGTAAGTTCGTACGCGCGTGGACCTAGCGCATAGCTGAAAGTACGCCGAAATTTGGATGGACCGGACTTTGAGTCGACCACGATGTTGCGCAATGAGCGTGCTGCGCGTGCATTGCCAACATGAAAATCCGTTGCCGTGCCGAGCGTGCCGGCCAAGCAGTAACGAGTGCCTTCACGAAGATAGACCTCGGCTTGCAGATTACCTGCACCTAAGTACTCGGTAGCGATATAGGCATAGACATCAGGCGATCCCACCGCGATCTTAGTGATTTTTGTATTTTCAGGATCATCGATGCGCGCCTGCGTATCGCCGGGCAACTGGTCGAAACAAGGCCGCGCCTCACCGCCAATCGATTGGGTCACTGCGAGCAAAAGGGCGATGGCAAGAAGGAGGACTCTCATCGCTGGGGTGTGTGATCCACATCAAGATTCATATTGGTGGTGCCGCGCCGGACGCCCACTATTCGTCGCCGGCCGGTGTTAGGGTCTGCGGCGCGCACGAAGTCTATTTTCGTAAAGGAGATGGACTCAATGACCGGTTGCGCCGGATACACCACGTCGTCTAATACGCGGCGGATGTAGATTACATGGATGTGTCGGTGGTCGTAATGATTGCCGCCGCCGTTTATCCATAGGCACAATTTGCCGATGCTGTCGTAGTCCATCCCGCTATCCGCGATGCGTGAAAGGTTGCTAAGGGACAGTGTTGCGGTTTCGCTGTAGTTTTTGGATACCCAATAGAAGCCCGATGAGTTGGCAGCATGGTAAGGATCGTTGGCAATCAAATCTAGTTGGAAATTGGCGTTGCCCGTTGGAGTGACGCGTGCGAACTTGTCGTAGCTTTCGTACTTGTCCTGCCAAGTGATTTGGATTAGACCGCGTCCGATGTATGGCGCATAGCGCGCGTTGTCAGCACCGGCTTCACGAGTCAATCGCAAATAACCAGTTTCCGCCCAGACCTGCGCCAACAGATGGGTGAGCCTCGCCGTATCATCTAGCGAGAATTTGCGCGCCATTTGATTGATCGAGCCCACCCACTGAGTGCTACGCGCCTTCGCCGTATTTCTTGAGACGAGCCCCGCTGGCGAATTCCTGGGAATGCATTGCATCATTTCGTCGCGACTCAACCACCCACACTTCCTCATATGTGCGATGAACTGCGCCGGATGCACGTGCCAGACTGCGTCCTTGTAGCCTTGGGGTAGACCGTCAAAGGTGATCGTCTTCAAGTGGTTAACGAAGCGCTGCCAGTTTTCCTCGATGTCGAGCTTGAAAGATAGGTTGGGATCACGCTGCCACTGGTAGCGTATTTGTATGTTCCCACTGTCCCATTCCGTAGGGAAATGGCAGATCGCGCGCCGCATCGACCGGCGCACTGCTTCGTCGCCGAGGCGTTGCTTGAGCAGCGCGTCACCCGGCGGGACCATGTTCGCGGGATTGGCGTCGATGGCCTCGCGGATACGCGCCTTGAGCTTGTCAGAGTCGCAGCGCTGGTCACTGGCATTGCTGTCGTCGTCGTAGCAGTTCCAACCCATGATGGGCAGAAAGTCGGCGTCGCTGAACTTGCAGCTGCCCTGGGCATTCAAGTCCACCCACATCGGCCGGCCACTTGGGCCGGGTATCTGGCGCCAGTGCGCAGCCTGCGCGGGCAGCGGATCAGAGCCCAGGTTGCGCCCGAAGCGCAGCAATTCGTACCAGCCGCTGGGGCTGCTGTTGGCCTGATCGGCGGCGCTCAGGCTGTTGTGGCGCTTGTTGGCCTCGGTATACAGGTTGTACTCGTAATCGGCCTGCGCCTCGGCCACCGGATCGGGCGTGGTGGGCTGGCCCTGGGCATTGAAGCTTTGATAGCGGCACTGGCCCTTGTCATAGTCGATGCGTAGCCACAGAGGCTGGCCGATGCTGCTCTGGCTCGGCTGTCGCGTGTGCGCGGTGGGCGCTTGGGTGCTGGCGGGGGTGTTGGCGCGCAGGTAGATATACACGCTGCCGAACACGCTGTCGGTGCGGCCGTCGGAAGTGGGGGTGTCTGCCGGGTTGTCACGCTGCCAGGCGGGGGGCTTGTTCCAGGTCTTGCCGAGCAAGGTGGCCAGCGCATCCTTACCCAGTGCGATCTCGAAGTGCAGACAGTTGTCGAGGCCGTACACCTTGCCCGCGCGGCCCAACTCGTCCTTGCGGTAGAGCCGGTCGCCCTTCTTCAGATCGCGATCGCTGGCCGCCTTCGTCACCCGGCCCTTGCGGTCTTTCTCCTCGGGTTCGTGCACCTGCTTGATTTCTTTCAGGTGCATATAGAGGCTGTAGTAGGTGAAGCTTGTGGTGTCGGTGCCATCGGCCCCGATTTCACCCGTGTGCTCCAGGATGATGCAGCCGTTGTCGGTCCAGGCCTGCTGGGTTTTGTCGGGCAGGTAGTTCTGGCCGTGGTTCGGGTCCTGGTTCTCGGTGTTGGCCGACGTGACGAGCCTGACGAAGACGACCGTTCCATCGGCAACGGCGCGTACGGGCAGTGCGTTGCCGTTGGCGCCCTGGGGCGCCTCGATGTGCAGGCCGTTGTGCCACTGGAGTTCGGCGCTGACGGGGAAGGAGCCTTCTTGGGCATTGGACCCCGACATACGACCGGGCGGTTGCTTCATTGCGCGCTCGATCCAGGTGGCGTCGCTTTCGCTGGCGTTGCGCTCGGGAAGGAAGGGAGGACTGATGAGCATGACGGTCGAACGCAGGGAGGGTCAGAGGGAATGGAAAGATCCGCCATCTGGCTTGAAGGCCTTGAGGTGGGCGTCGGGGAACGGGGTCAGCTTGACCGGAAGGCTCGCCGGCCCCACCAGACTGTGGGTAGCCGCATGCTCTCTCCAGATGCCGTTGGTGCCGCTGACGATGCCCTGTGCATTCCATCGCGTGTAGCTCGTGCCCCCATTGATCAGCACCTCCTCCTTGGCCGTGATCGTGATCCGGTTGGCCTCCTGCCTGATCTCCAGCTTGGCCAGGATGTTGATGCTGTCCTTCAGCGCCTGGATGTCGATGTCCGAGTTGGCTGCGATCAGGCGCAGCCCTTCCTCCATCGCCGCGATGCGCACCGCCTCCTTCGCACTGACCAGCAAGCTCTTGCCCGCCGCGATGCTGGTGTGCCCCCCACTGGTGATGGCGTTGTGCTCGTTGCTCGCGATGTGCGTGGAGCCCGCCGTCGTCGCCTCGATCCCCGCCGGGCTGGCGATCGTCAGATGCGGGGTCTCGAACTCCGGGAACTGCCCCTGCTCTCGGTTGCCTTGGCCTGCACCCTTGACCTCCTCGTTCTGCTTCTTCAGCTCTTTCGTGACCTGATCCGAATCCCCACCCTCATGCGCCCGGGCCTGCATCGCCGCCTCGCTCAGCCCCTCGTGCAGGTCCCGGGCCGCCGTCAGCCGGGCGAGCGTCTCCCCCATGTCCGTGATGTGGGCCTGGGCGTTGGGACGTGCTTCTGTCGTGATCAACAGCCCCTTCTGCGCCCTGAGGGCCCCATGCCCGTCCGTCCTCAGCTCTGCCCCCTGGCCCCGCATGTCCTTGCGCCCCTGGGTGTCCTCCACCCGGGCGATGTGCCCCAGGCTCAGGCTGCTGCTGTCGTGGTCGCTCTTG
>JAFEEH010000206.1 GCA_018241185.1 Pseudomonadota bacterium
CCTCATGGTGGCACTCAAGCCATGGGTGTCTCAGGTGCCGGTGGCGGCGCTGGTCGCAGTCATGGTGATGGTGTCGGCATCGACCTTCGACTGGGGTTCGCTGCGGAACGTGGTCACGCACCCCCGGTTGTCGAGTGCCGTCATGCTCGCCACCGTGGCCGTGACGGTGTCGACCGACAACCTGGCGGCGGGCGTGGCAGTCGGCGTGCTGCTCAGCGGCGTTTTCTTCGCCGCCAAGGTGGCGAAGCTGATGGAGGTCACGGCGGAGGACGACCAGACTGCAGGCGCCCGGATCTATGCCGTGCGCGGCCAGGTTTTCTTCGCCTCGGCGGACGTGCTGGTCGACGCCTTCGACTTCCGCAACGTCGAGAGTCGCCCCGTGGTCATCGACGTCACGGCGGCGCATTTCTGGGATGTCACGGCGGTGGCCGCGCTGCACAAGGTCGTCGCGCGGCTGCGCAGCCACGGCAGCAGCGTCGAGGTGGTGGGCCTGAACGCCCACAGCCTCGGGCTGATGCAGCGAATGGACGTCACGCTCCCCTGACGTCAGCGCCGCGAGCCCGGCGCGGGGCGCCTCAGAAAACGCCGAACAGCTTGAGCAGGATGATGACGCTGATGGGCACGCCGAGCAGCCAGAGGATGATGGACTTCATGTGGGTCTCCGTGGGTGAAAGAAGTGAGAGGCATGATCGGCAGCACCGCCTGCACGGGCGTGCCGGCGTGCACAGGCTGGCCCCGTAGGAGCGCCCGCCGCGTCGATGCGGGCCCGCACCCTTGCTACGAAAAACATAGCTGCTTGCGCAAGCAGGACGGGCGCTGCAGCCCGAAATGATCTGAAAGTGCCGCTGCCTCAAGGCAGACCATTGCCACAGCGCCGATGAAAAAAAACGCGCCCGAAGGCGCGTTCATGGTCAGCGAGGCGCCGCTGGTTATTTGGCGACCACGCGCGCCATTTCCAGGCACTTGTTCGAGTAGCCCCACTCGTTGTCGTACCAGGACACGAGCTTGACGAAGGTGCCGTCCAGCGCAATGCCGGCTTCGGCGTCGAAGATGGAGGTGCGCGCATCGCCGCGGAAGTCGGTGGCGACGACCTTGTCCTCGGTGTAGCCCAGCACGCCCTTGAGCGCGCCTTCGGACTGGGCCTTCATCTCGGCGCAGATTTCCTTGTAGGTCGCGTCCTTGTTGAGCTCGACCGTGAGGTCGACCACCGACACGTCGGAGGTCGGCACGCGGAAGCTCATGCCGGTGAGCTTCTTGTTCAACTCGGGAATCACCACGCCGACGGCCTTCGCTGCGCCGGTGCTCGACGGAATGATGTTCTCCAGGATGCCGCGGCCGCCGCGCCAGTCCTTGTTGCTCGGGCCGTCGACGGTTTTTTGCGTGGCGGTGGCGGCGTGCACGGTGGTCATGAGGCCGCGCTTGATGCCCCACTTGTCGTTCAACACCTTGGCCAGCGGCGCGAGGCAGTTGGTGGTGCAGCTGGCGTTGGAGACGATGGCTTCGCCGGCGTACTTCTTGTCGTTGACGCCGAAGACGAACATGGGCGTGTCGTCCTTCGAGGGGGCCGACATGATGACCTTCTTCGCGCCGGCGTCGATGTGCTTCTGCGCCGTTTCCTTGGTCAGGAACAGGCCCGTGGACTCGAGCACCACGTCGGCGCCGACCTCGTTCCACTTGAGCGCGGCGGGGTCGCGTTCCTGCGTGAGGCGGATCTTCTTGCCGTTGACGATCAGCGTGTTGCCGTCGACCGAGACCTCGCCCTTGAAGCGGCCGTGCACCGAGTCGTACTGCAGCATGTACGCCAGGTAGTCGGGCTCCAGCAGATCGTTGATGCCCACGATCTCGATGTCGGGGAAGTTCTGCACGGCAGCGCGCAGCACGTTGCGGCCGATGCGGCCGAAGCCGTTGATACCGAGTTTGATCGTCATGGGAATGCTCCTAAGTCAGTTTGAAAACCTAAATGCGGGAGCGGGCAGCCGAACGCAGAGGTCGCCAAGGATTCGCAGAGGACGCAGAAAAAACCTTTTCATGGCTGTTCTTCTGCGCCCTCTGCGTGATCTCTGCGTCCTCCGCGTTCGGCTGTCCGTATTCGGATGTCAAGCCAGCACCGCCTCCACCGTCGCCGCGACGTTCTCGGGCGTGAAGCCGAAGTGCTTGAACAGCACGGGCGCGGGCGCCGACTCGCCGTACGTGTCGATGCCGACCACGGCCGACACGCCGTACTTCCACCAGCCGCCGGTGCAGCCCATCTCGACGGCGATGCGCGGGATCTTCTTCGGCAGCACGGCCTTCTTGTAGCCGACGTCCTGGCGGTCGAAGGTGGTGGTCGAAGGCATCGACACCACGCGCACCGCGATCTTCCTGGCGGCCAGCAGCTTCTGCGCGGCCAGGGCCAGCGGCACTTCGGAGCCGGTGGCGATGATGATGGCGGCCGTCTTCTTGCTCTTGAGGCCCACGGCCTCGGGCTCGGCCAGCACGTAGGCGCCCTTGGCGATGTCGCTCAGGTCGGTCTTGGGCGAGTAGGCGATGTTCTGGCGCGAGAGCAGCAGCGCGGTGGGACGCGACTGGTTCTGCAGCGCGACGGCCCACGCCACGGCGGTCTCGGCCGTGTCCGACGGGCGCCACACATCCAGGTTGGGGATCAGGCGCAGCGAGGCGGCGTGCTCGATCGACTGGTGCGTCGGGCCGTCCTCGCCCAGGCCGATGGAGTCGTGCGTGAAGACGTGGATCACGCGGCGCTTCATCAGCGCGGCCATGCGGATCGCGTTGCGGCTGTAGTCGCTGAAGGTCAGGAAGGTGCCGCCGTAGGGGATGTAGCCGCCATGCAGCGCGATGCCGTTCATGATGGCGGCCATGCCGAACTCGCGCACCCCGTAGTTGATGTGGCGGCCGATGACGCCCTGCGGCGTTTCGGCGGCCGCGTCGGGCTTGGACTCGTCCTCGGCACCGTGCTTGGGCTCCACCGCCGGCACGTTCATGACCACGGCGCCGGTCCTGGCGTCGAAGCGCAGGGCGGCGGTGCTCTTGGTGTTGGTGAGGTTGGAGCCGGTGAGGTCGGCGCTGCCGCCGAGCATCTCGGGCAGGGCCGCGGTGAAGGCCTCGAGCGCGAGCTGGCTGGCCTTGCGGCTGGCGACGGTCTCGCCCTTGGCGTGGGCCGCCACGATGGTGTCGAAGGCCACTTGGTGGAAATCGGCGGGCAGCTCCCCCTTCATGCGGCGCGTGAACTCGTCGGCCAGCTTCGGGTAGGCGGCGATGTAGGCGGCGAAACGGTCGTCCCATTCGCCTTCGACCTTCGCACCCGCGGCACGGTGGTTCCAGTCGTCGTAGACGGCCTGCGGCACGACGAAGGGCGGCTCGGTCCAGCCGAGGGCTTCGCGCGTGAGCTTGATCTCGTCCGGGCCCAGCGCCTCGCCGTGGGCCTTGGCCGTGCCGGCGCGGTTGGGGCTGCCCTTGCCGATCGTGGTCTTGCAGATGATCAGCGTCGGCTTGTCTTCGGACTTCTTCGCCTTGGCGATGGCGTCCGAGACGGCCTTGACGCTGTTGCCGTCGATCGGGCCGATCACGTTCCACTCGTAGGCCTTGAAGCGCTCGGCGGTGTGATCGATGAACCACGGCTTGACCTGGCCGTCGATGCTGATGCCGTTGTCGTCGTACAGGGCGACCAGCTTGTTGAGCTTCCAGGCGCCGGCCAGGGCGCAGGCCTCGTGGCTGATGCCTTCCATCAGGCAACCGTCGCCCAGGAAGGCGTAGGTGTGATGGTCGACGATGGCATGGCCCGGGCGGTTGAACTCGGCGGCCAGCAGCTTCTCGGCCAGCGCGAAGCCCACGGCGTTGGTGATGCCCTGGCCCAGCGGGCCGGTAGTGGTTTCCACGCCGGGGGTGACGTCCACTTCCGGATGGCCGGCCGTCTTGCTGTGCAGCTGGCGGAAGTTCTTGATCTCGTCGATGGGCAGGTCGTAGCCCGTGAGGTGCAGCACCGCGTACTGCAGCATGGACGCGTGGCCGTTCGACAGGATGAAGCGGTCGCGGTCGAACCAGTGTGGGTTGGCCGGGTTGTAGCGCAGGTGCTCGCCCCACAGTGCGACGGCCATCTCGGCCATGCCCATCGGCGCGCCGGGGTGGCCGGAGTTGGCTTGTTGAACGGCGTCCATTGCCAACGCGCGGATCGCGTTGGCCATCAAGGCTTGGTTGGCCATCGGGGGCTTTCGGGGGAGGGAAGGGGGAGGAGCCCGCGATTTTAGCGAGCGGGGCTCCGGGGGCCGGGTGGCCGTGCCCCCGACCCTGCGGTCCATGGCGCCTCTAAGATGCGCAACACAAACTCACAACAGGTTTCAGGGGGATGTCCATGCGAACACGAATTCGCGCGCTGGCTTGCGCGCTCGGGATGGGGCTGATCGCCGGCTGCGGTGGCGGAGGAGGAGGAGGAGGCGGCGGCGGGTTCTTCCTGCCGGTTGCGAATGGTGGCGGCACCCCGGCCGCGCCCACCCCACCCACTCGACCCACTTCGCCCGCCACACCGGGCACGCCGGGCACGCCGGGCACGCCGGGCGCCCCCGACACACCCGCCACGCCCGCGTCGCGCCAGGCCACGCTGCAAGGCCGGGTCACCCTCGCCGGCACACCCGTCGCCAGCGCCCAGGTGCAGGCCGGCGGCCAGGCGGCCAGTACGGATGCCGAGGGCCGCTACCGCATCGACTTCGCCGACCCGTCCGCCTCGGTCGTCGTGCTGGTCAAGTCGGCCGGCCGGCTGACGATGGCGAAGCACGCGGGGCTGGCGCCCGGGCAGGCCACCACGCTGGACATCGCGCTCCAGGCGGCGGACGTGCAGCGCAGCTTCCGCGCGGCCGATGGCGTGATCGCCGTGGTCAACGGCGCGGTGATCGACATTCCCTCGGATGCGGTCCAGGACGCGTCGGGCACCGCGTACGGCGGCGCGGTGCAGCTGGTGGCCAGCTATCGCAACCCGACCACGGCCGCCGGCGTGGATGCCTTCCCGCAGCCCTACGAAGGCGAGGCCGGCAGCACGCGATTCAACCTGCAGACCGTCGGCGTGATCGAGGCCACGCTCGCCACGCCCGACGGCCAGCCGCTGCAACTGCGCAAGGCGGCCACCCTGGTCTATCCGGGCGTGAGCACGATCGACAGGGGGACGGCCAGCATCCCGCTGTGGTACTACGACGAAACGCGCGGGCTGTGGGTCCGCGAAGGCGAGGCTGCCCGGCAGTCGGACGGCAGCTACCTGGGCCAGGTCTCGCACTTCACCGCCTGGAACCTGGACGTGCCCTGGGGCAACGGCTACACGGGCATCACGCTCCACTACTGCATCAGGTTGCAGGACAGCGCCGCGAGCCGCTACGGCATCGGCGTGAGCGTCACTGGCGCCGGCTACAGCTTCAGGCTCTCGACGCAGCCGCTGTCGGCAGGCCAGCACACGTTCCTGAACCTGCCCGCGAACACCCCGCTCGCGCTGACCTTCTCCGACCAGGGCAACGGCACCGTGCAGACGCGGCTGCTCCCGCCGCTGGCACCGGGCGAAACGACATCGTTGTCCGATTGCGTGGAACTGTTGGGCACCGCCGACGACGTGCCCCCGCCGCCGCCCCCACCGCCGGTGCCGGTGCCCGCGGATACGCCGGTCAACTTGCTGCAGGGCTCGCTCATCGGCGGCTGGGGCTACTGGGCGGGCGACGGCGGCGAGACGGGCTGGATCAGCCAGTTGAACGCCGATGCCACAGGCGCGATCACGGGCGAGGGCGGGTTCAACGCGGCGGAAGAATCGATGGCCTCCCTCACCGGCCAGATGGCCGTCGGCGGCTATTTCACGCTGACGGCGACCCGCACGCCGGGCGGCAATGCCCCGCCCTACGGGCCCATCCTGTTCACCGGGCGCGTGTATGTCGATCCGGTCACCGGGGGCCGGCTCATCCAGGGCGTGTGGTCCTATGTCAGCCCGCCCGCGGGCGTCAGCACGCCCCCGAATGCGCGTTTTGCCAGCGAAGTGGCACAACCCGCCTGAACGCGGGCGTGCGCCACGGGCTGCTAGAGTCCGCGGCATGCAGGGCCTGCACCTCACCGCCGACCTCCACGACTGCCAGTGCCAGCCGCACTGGTTCGTCGATGCCGAGGCGCTCGGCGCCCGCTGCGTGGCCGCGGTGCGCCACGCGGGCCTGCAGTCCGTGGGCCAGCTCTTCCATCGCTTTCCCGACACGGCCGAGGGCCCGGGCGGCGTGACGGCGACGGTGCTGCTGGCCGAGTCGCACCTGTGCGTGCATACCTGGCCGGAGCGCCGCGCCGTGACGCTGGACGTCTACGTGTGCAACTTCGGCGGCGACCATTCCGACAAGGCGCGCCAGTTGCTCGATGCGCTGGTGGCGCTGTTCGCACCGCGCGAGGCGGTGCGCCAGTCCCTGCAGCGCGGCCGGGCCCCTGCGCATGCCGACTGAAGGCGTGCGCGCCGGCGCCATGCTGCTGGCCGCCGGCCGCGGCGAGCGCATGCGGCCGTTGACCGACCACACACCCAAGCCGCTGCTGCCGGTATGCGGCAAACCGCTGATGCAGTGGCCCATGGAAGCGATGGCGGCCGGCGGCGTCACGCGGCTGGTGGTCAACACGGCCTGGCTGGGCGAGCAGATTTCGAGCCATTTCGGCCCGCAGGCCGCATGGGGCGGGCGCGAGGCGCTATCAATTTCATACTCAGACGAAGGCCGTGACTTCGGCGGCGCACTGGAGACGGCCGGCGGCATCGTGCGGGCCCTGCCCCTGCTCGACGAGGTGTTCTGGGTGGCGGCCGGCGACGTGTTCGCGCCTGACTTTCGCTTCGCGCCCGAGGCGCTGGCGCGCTTCCGTGCCGGCGACGCGCTGGCCCACCTGTGGCTGGTGCCCAATCCTGCGCACAACCCGAAGGGCGACTTCGGCCTGGGCGAGGATGGCCGCGCGCGCAACGTGCCGGCCGATGCCGGCGTGCCGCGCCACACCTTCTCGACCATCGGCCTGTACCGCGCCGCGCTGTTCGCGCCGCCCTACTGCAGCATTCCGTCCGGCAACCCGGAGGGCGTCAAGGCGGCGCTGGCGCCGATCCTGCGGGCCGCCATGGACGACGGTCGCGTCACGGCCGAGCTTTACACGGGCGGCTGGACGGACGTCGGTACGCCGGAGCGACTGGCGCAGCTCCAGCGCTGAGCACATACCCGGCAGCGATGCGCCGCCGATGGCTCAGGGCACGTTGGCCGAGCCCAACTGGAACGGGCCGCCGGGCAGACTGAACGCACCGCCGTACTCGAACGGATCGTTGTTGGAACTGCCCATGCCACAGCCGTTGGGCGGCCCACACGGGGTGCCAGGATAGTTGTGCAGGATCACGGGCCCATAACGAAAGTTGTGCAGCGCGCGGCCACCGTAGTCGGCCACCGACACCACATACGACTCGGAGGTGTGGTTGTCCGTATCTTCTGCCGCGATCGGGTCCTTGAGCCGGCTGTCCTGCAGCGTGCGCACGACCGAGCCGCTGTTGCCGTCGCTCGCAAAGCGGATCCATTGCAGTCGGCGGTCGCCGCGCGAGGTCACGATGATGTCGCGCGTGACATCAAGACCGATTGCGTTGCCCGCCTTCACCTTGGTCAACGCGATGCCTGTCGGGTTGCGCCCCACGCCAACACTGCCCACTTCGGCGATGCTCGACGCCGACGCGGTCCCCGTCGCCGGATAGTCGCCCAGGTTGAAGATGTGCAGTTGCCCATCCTGCGTCGCGACCCAGGCGCGCCGGTTGGCACCCCACGCATAGGTCCTCACCGCGGTGGGACGGTTGGCCATCGCGACGGTCTTGATCACCGTCGGCATCTGCTGCGGTGCCGCACTGAAGGTGCGTGGCCATTGCGAATCGGCGCTGCCCAGGGTTGTCGTGACGCTGAAGTCCGCATCGCTGCCGAAATACATCGACTGGTAATAGCTGAACAGCGGCCGGAGGTCGATGAAGGCCACTTTCTGTTCGGACTTGGAGGTAACGACAGCCACGCCAGACTTGGCATAGGTGTTGTAGTTGCGCCCGCCCGACTTGAACGTCGCCCGATTGGCCGCGCTGCTCAGGGGCAGGTCATAGGGCGATTCGTAGCCCGGAACGCCGGCGGGCAGGTAGTCGGTGTTGCTGAGCCCGGTGGTGACTGAGATGCCGGTAGGGGCCTGCATGTCACTGGGCAGCGGCACGTAGCCCAGCACCTTCATGTAGCCGGTGTTGCCGAGGTTGGGCAGGCCCGGGTAGGCCCCACGCCACTCGCCCCAGTAGTTCGATGCACCGGGGTTGCTGATCGTGCACCCTTCGCACAGGCCTGCCAGGGCAACGACGGCGATCTCTCCGCGCAGATTGTTCACGTCCCACACCGTGATGAAGGCGAACTCGTTGCTGTTGGAGATGGCCACCGCCGTCGGCACCTTGCCCGGCGCGAGCTGGGCGGTCGCTTTGTTCGTCGAAGTGTTGGTCTGGGCGGTGCCGATGAAGCCGCTGTCGAACACCGTCAGGCTGTTCATGCACCAGCCGGGACGACCGGGGCAGCGCGCCACGCCGACAGGGTTGCCGACGGCGGCCCCGGCCTGGCGATAGCTGGCGACATTGATGTCGTCGAGGCCGCCGCCGTAGTACACCCACGGCAACTCGGGCCGCTGCGAGAACACTGCGTTGCTGACCGAGCTGATAGACAGCGCGGCCACGCCGGCCCGCTGGGCCGGCACATCGGGAATGAACGCGATGTGTCCCAGATTGGACGAATAGCCACCCGCGGAGGCGCTGTTGAACGAGCCCAACTGCCAAGTGCCACAGAAGGCGGGATCGCAGGCGCGCGTACCACCGTTGCGATCGGACACGAAGGCGTTGTCGGTGCGCTTGAACCAGGTAGGCAGGCCACTGTCGCTGGTCGTGCCGTATTCGGTCGGAGACGGGCCATAGCGGTAGGCGATGCCGGCGGCCTTGCCCATGTTCGCGGCCACACTGCGGTACGCGGCAGCGTCGACCGACGTTGTGCCTCCGGTCACCGGGTCGGCCCCGCCGGGGGCGGGCGCAGCACCGCCTGATCCTGATCCTGATCCGGTGCCCGAGCCCGTCGACGGCGTGGTCGGCGCGCTGCCGCTTCCGCCACCGGCGGACGTGCCCGAACCCGAAGGCGCGCCTGCACCGGCGAGGGCTGCCAAGCCGATTCCGCCACCGCCGCCACCTCCACCGCCACCGCCACCACAGGCCGTCAGGATCATGCCCGCCACGACCAGGGCCCCTCCAAGCGTTATTACTTTCATCCGATTAACCAAAGTTCCAAATAACTATTTGTACATTGGACGCTGTCCTACAGGCAAACATCCTTGCAAATCTTTTCCGAGTCGTTGTGGAAATGCGGCCCAGTTGTTACGTACGTATAGTGAGTCCATGAACAGCGCCCCCTACGCACAACGCCGCGCCCGTCTGGCGGCGCAACTCGGCCCGGACGGCATCGCGATCGTGCCGACGGCGCCCGAGCAGCCGCGCAACCGCGACACGGATTTCCTGTACCGGCACGACAGTTACTTCTATTACCTCACCGGCTTCACCGAGCCCAACGCCTGGCTGGTGCTGGCCGGCGACGGCCGCACCACGCTGTTCTGCGCGCCCAAGGACCTCGAACGCGAGATCTGGGACGGCTACCGCCTCGGCCCGGAGGCGGCACCGGGCGTGCTTGGCGTTGACGAGGCCTTCTCCGTCGCCACGCTCGACACCGCCCTGCCCCGCTTGCTGGAGAACCGCGGCACGGTGTGGTATCCCTTCGCCACCCATCCGGGCCTGGAATCGCGTGTCGACGGCTGGCTGCAGAAGGTGCGCGCCCGCGTGCGCTTCGGCGCGCTGTGCCCCGAGCAGCAACGGGACCTGTGCGGCCCCCTGGACGAGATGCGCCTCGTCAAGGACGCGCACGAGCAGGACATCATGCGCCGCGCGGCCGACATCAGCGCGCGCGCCCATGTCCGCGCGATGCAGACCTCGGCCCGCATGCTGCGCGCCGGCCGGGAGGTGCGCGAATACCACCTCGACGCCGAACTGCTGCACGAATTCCGCCTCGGTGGCTCGCAGTACCCGGCCTACGGTTCGATCGTGGCCGCCGGCGCCAACGCCTGCGTGCTGCACTACCGCGCCGATGCGGCCCCGGTGCGGGCCGGCGAACTGGTGCTGATCGACGCCGGCTGCGAGCTCGACGGCTACGCCAGCGACATCACGCGGACCTTTCCCGCCGACGGCAAGTTCACCGGGCCGCAGCGTGCGCTGTACGACCTGGTGCTGGCGAGCCAGGATGCGGCGGTGGCGGCAACGCGCGCGGGCCAGCGCTTCAACGACCCGCACGAGGCGACCGTGAAGGTGCTGGCGCAGGGCCTGCTCGACCTCGGCCTGCTCGACGCCAACAAGGTGGGGTCGGTGCAGGACGTGATCGACAACCGCAGCTACTTCCCCTTCTACATGCACCGCACCGGCCACTGGCTGGGCATGGACGTGCACGATTGCGGCAGCTATGTGGAGCCCACGCAGGTGGGCGAAGTCAGCGAACGCAAGGACCCGCTCTCGGGCGAGCTCATCAAGAACCGCCCCAGCCGCATCCTGCAGCCGGGCATGGTGCTGACCATCGAGCCCGGCCTGTACGTGCGGCCTGCCGAGGGCGTGCCCGAGCAGTTCCACAACATCGGCATCCGAATCGAGGACGACGCCATCGTGACGGAGAACGGCTGCGAACTGATCACGCGCGGCGTGCCGGTCCACGCCGACGAGATCGAGGCGCTGATGCGCGATTGATTGCAACGGGCCCGTCGGCGGCGGGCCCGTTGCGCTTCTTTCCGCCCCGCATGCCGGGGGTATTCCGTGCAGCCGATCCGGCCGCGCCGATGCTCAGGGGATGTTGGCGGACATCACCTGGAACGGTCCTCCGGGCAGTCCGAACTCGCCGCCGTACTCGAAGGGATCGGCGCTGTTGCTGCCCATGCCGCAGCCACTGGGCGCCCCGCAGGCACTGCCGGGGTAGTTGTGCATGATCACCGGCCCGTAGCGATAGTTGCGTAGCGCGCGCCCGCCGTAGTCGGCCACCGAGACCACGTACGACTCGGTCCCGTTGTTGTCCGTGTCTTCGGCCGAGATCGGGTCCACCAGCCGGCTGTCCCGCAGCGTGCGCACCACCGAGCCGCTATTGCCGTTGCCGGCAAAGCGCACCCACTGCAACTGCCGATCGCCGCGCGAGGTGACGATGACCTCGCGAGTGATGTCCGGGTACAGGGCATTGCCTGCCTTCTCCTTGACCAGCGCGATGCCCGTGGGGTTGCGCCCCACCGCCACGGTGCCGACTTCCACGATGCTTCCTGCCGAGCCGGTACCGGCCGTGGGGTAGTCGCCCAGGTTGAAGATGTGCAACAGGCCTTCCTGCGTGGCCACCCAGGCGCGCCGGTTGGTGCCCCAGGCGTAGGTCTTCACGGCCGTCGGCCGGTTGCCCATTGCCACCGTCTTGATGACCGTGGGGGTCTGCTCGGGCGCGGCGACGAAGGTGCGCGGCCACTGCGAATCGGCCGGGCCGACCGAGGTGGTCACGCCATAGTCCGCGTCGCTGCCGAAGTACATGCGCTGGTAGTACGCGAACAGGGGACGCAGGTCCAGGAAAGCGACCTTCTGCTCGGACTTGGAAGCCACCACCGCGATGCCGGCCTTGGCGTAACGGTCGTAGTTTCGCCCGCCGCTCTTGAAGGTCGCGCGGTTGGTCGCGCTGCTCAATGGAAGGTCATAGGTGGATTCCTGGCCGGGCGCCCCCGCTGACAGATAGGCTTCGCGGCTGACGCCCGTAGTGACGGAGATGTCGGTCGGCGCCTTCATCTCCGCGGGCAGTGGGATGTAGCCCAGCACCTTCATGTACGCCGTGTTGCCGAGATTGGGCAGGCCTGGATACAAGCCATTCCATTCGCCCCACCAGGAACTGGACGATGCCGGGTTGGCCGGTGTGCAGCCTTCGCACAGGCCGGCCAGTGCCACTACGGCTACCTCGCCGCGCAGGTTGACCGTGTCCCACACGGTGATCAGCGCGAACTCGTTGCTGTTGGTTATCGCGATCGCCGTGGGCACCTTGCCTGCAGCCAGCTGGGCACTGGCCTTGTTGGTCGAGGTGTTGCTCTGCGCCGAGCCGATGAAGCCGGTGTCGAACACCATCAGGCTGTTCATGCACCAGCCGGGCCGGCCAGGGCACCGCGCCACGCTCACCGGATTGCCGACCGCCGCGCCAGCCTGCCGGTAGGCGATGCCGCTGATCTCGTCGACTCCCCCTCCGTAGTACACCCACATCAGCTCCGGTCGCTGGGAGAAAACGCCGTTGCTCATCGAGCTGATGGCCAAGTCGGCCACGCCCAGGCGCTGGGCGGGCACGTCGGGGAGATAGGCAACATGGCCAACGTTGGACGAGTAGCCGCCGACGTCGTTGCTCCATGCGCCGACCTGCCAGGTGCCGCAGTAGGCGGGGTCGCAACCCCGTTGACCGCCGTTGCGATCGGACACGTACGCAATGTCGGGACGCTTGGACCAGGTGGGCAGGCCGTCGTTGCCGCCGGTGCCATAGGCGGACGGGGCCGGTCCGTAGCGGTAGTCGATGCCCGCAGCCGTGCCCATCGCGGCGGCCACCGCGCGGTAGTTGGCCGCGTCGAAGGTGGTCGCACCGCCCCTCGGGGGACGACGGAAACGGGTGGCCACATTCCATGCCTTCTCGCCGGCATCCGCCGCGATGGCGACGGTCGCCTGCGGCTGTGCGTCGCCGGCCTGCGCCACCTGGGCCAGGTCACGCATCGCCGAATCCTGCTCGGCCTTGGCAGAACCGGCGGAATCCCCGCCGGCGGCAAGGGCAGGCAGCGTGAAGTCGCCGTCGCCTCCCCCGCATGCCACCAGGGCCACGCTTGCAAACACCAGAGTCCCCGCGAAGCTGATTACTCTCATGGCGATTTCCTCCGTTGGATATGACCGGGTTTTTGTTCCACCGACCGAAGTTGAAAAACAATCTTGCGAGTGGTTCAAAGTGTTGCGGAATCGTTGACGAACTGTCACCCCGACGGATGGAGGGATGCGCGTCCGAGGTTCAGATCGAACACGACAAGGCGATTCGGGCGGGAAACCGTGGCGCGAAAGGCCCCTTCTCCGCCGGGCACTTGGGCAAGCGGCGTTTCGCTGCAGCAACGAGGAATCGCGACGGCTGGGCCGCGCGGCCCAGCGCTGGAGCGAGGTCCGGCACCACGTTCAGCGCCCGGAAAGACAGCCCGACGGCGCCCAGACGCGCCCGCGGCCGCTGTGGCAGTGCAGGCGTTACGCGCCGTGAAGGAAGCGCCGTGCCGAATAGGGCGCCGGGTCGACCACAGGCGCCTCGCCGCCGATCAGTTCGGCCAGCAGCCGGCCGCTCACGGGGCCGAGCGTGAAGCCCTGGTGCGCATGCCCGAAGTTGAACCACAGGCCACGGTGACGCGGCGCCGGGCCGATGACGGGCTTCATGTCGGCGGTGCAGGGCCGCGCGCCGAGCCAGGGCTGAGCCTCCACCGGCTCGGGCAGCTCGAGCAGCTCGCGGGCATGGGCTTCGGCGCGGCCCAGCTGCCAGGGCGTGGCGGGCGCGTCCTGCTTCGCGAACTCGGCGCCCGTGGTGATGCGCACGCCGCGCTGCATGGGTGCGATCACCAGGCCACGGCCGACGTCGTACAGCGGCAGGCGCGGCGCGGCGCCGCCGCGGTAGTGACGGTGGTATCCGCGCTTGACGAACAGCGGCAGCCGGTAGCCCATCGGCCGCAGCAGCGCATCGGCCCAGGGGCCCAGGGCGACCACCGCGTGCTCGGCCTCGAGCGGGCCGTCAACAGTCCGCACGGCCCAGCCGGTCGCGGTCTGCCGCAGCGTCGAAGCGTCTCCCTCGGCGAGCGTGCCGCCCAGGCGCTGGAAGTGCGCCGCGTAGCGCGCGACCAGCTCGCCCGGATCGCTCACGCTCCACGGGTCGCGCCAGTGAATCGCGCCGGCCAGGCGGGTGCGCAGCGCAGGCTCGGCAGCGGCGAGGGCCGCGCCATCCAGCAGGTCCGTGCGCAGGCCGTGGCGGTTCGAGAGCGCCTGCGCCTCGGCGGCCGCCAGGTCCATCGACGCGGCGTCGCGGAAGATGTGCAGGTAGCCCTCGCGGCGCACCAGGTCGTCGGCACCGGCGGCAGCGACGAGCGGCGCGTGCTCGTCGGTCGCGTGGGCGATCAGTCGCGCATAGGCCTCGGCGATGGTGGGGTAGCGGCCCGCGCCCGAGTTGCGCCAGTAGCGCGCCAGCCCGGCGGCCACGTGCGGCAACGCGCCCAGGTGGTAGTTGACGTCGGCGCCGCGCTTGAGCGCCACGCCCGCCAGCTTGGCGATGCTGCGCGGAAAGGCGTAGGGCGCGACCGCCTCGCGCTGGATGATGCCGGCGTTGCCGTACGAGGTCTCGCGCCCGGGTGCGCGCCGGTCGACCAGCACCACCGCGTGGCCGCGCATGGCCAGGTGCACGGCGGTGCAGGTGCCGACCATGCCGGCGCCCAGCACGAGCACGCTGCGGCTCATCGCGCGCGGCTCGCGACCACCGTCAGTTCGAGCAGCGCGCCGGGCAGCATGAGGTCGGCGCGGACCGTGGTGCGCACCGGCCGGGGCTCGGCGAAATGCTCGGCATAGACGCGGTTGAAGCCGGCGAAGTCGGCCGCATGCACGAGGTACGCGGTCACCGAGACCACGTCGTTCAATCCAAGCCCCTCGCTTTGCAGGGTGGCTGTGATGCGCTCGAGGGTCAGGGCGGTCTGCGCCTCGATGCCCTCGGGCATGGCACCTTCGGGCACGAGCGGCAGCTCGCCCGAAAGAAACACGAGATCGCCCACGCGGCGGGTCTTGGAGAAGGGAAGTGCGGACGCTTGCGGCATGGCGGCGGGGAAAGCAGGGAAGACGATGGCCGGATTATTCGGCAGGCCACGCCCCGCAGCGATCGCGGCCGTCGAATGTTGCGTTGCGCATCAGGCAACGCTATGCCGCGTCATCCCTCCCGTGCCAGCGTTTCGCGCAGATGATCGATGAAGGCCCGTGCCGCATCGGGCAGGTGGCGGCCCGCCATGGTCTGCACCTCGAAGTGGCGCTCGTTCATCTCGCGGTCACGCAAGGGGATCGCCGCGATGCTGCCGTTGTGCAGCTGCTGGCGCAGCGCCAGTTCGCCGCAGAAGGTCACGGCGCGGGTGCAGGCCACGTACTGGATGAGCGGATAGAGGTGGTCACTGGTGATGACCGGCTCCAGCGGCAGGCCCTGCCGGCTGCAGCTGATGTCGAGCAGTTGCCGCAGCGTGGACGTGCCCGCCGGCAGCGCCAGCGGATGCGCCACCACCTGCGCGAGCGAGACCTGGCGCCGCGTGGCCAGCGGGTGGCCCGGCGCGACGATGGCGAGCACGGGCGCCGGGTGGCGCAGTTCGACGTTCAGGCCGCGCTCGGAGCTCAGGCTCACCGTCACGCCGATGTCGGCGATGCCTTCACGCACGCGTCGCGCGACCTCGCGCTGCACACACATGTCGAGCGTGAAGTGGATGCCCGGACAGCGCGCCTGGAACTGGGCCACCAGCGCGGGCAGAAACTCGTAGGCGAAACCCTCGGTGGCCACCACGCGCACCTCGCCCTGGCGCAGGCCGCGCAGCGCGAGGATGTCGTCCGCCACGCGCTCGATGTCGAGCCACGCGCGCCGCGCATGCGCGGCCAGCAGCTCGCCGGCCGAGTTGAGTGCCATGCCGCGCGCACGGCGCTCGAAGAGCAGCGTGTCGAGTTCGCGTTCGAGCCGCCCGATCTGGCGGCTGACGGCCGAGGGCGCCACCTCCAGCCGCGCCGCGGCCTCGGTGACGGAGCCGGCACGCGCCACCTCGAGAAAGTAGCGCAACGCAACCTCCTGCAGCACGCCCTGGTTGAAGGATGGGCGGGCGCTCGTGCGCGAACGGGGACGGACGGCGGGCATGGGTGGCGCGGGCTTTGCGTTGCCGTTCGGGCAACGAAACTTTATGAAGCTTGTGCTTGCTGCACGGCAGGCGCGTTTCTAGCATGGACCGATGTCGTCGTCGAAAGGTGCCTTGCCATGAAGCTCACGCCCCACGTTCCCACTCCCACCCCGGGAGCGCGCCGCCGCGCCTTCGCACTGGCGGCGGCCGGTCTGTTCGCCACCGTCGGCCTCGCTCTGCCCAGCGTGGCATGGGCGCAATCGGCCTGGCCCGCCAAGCCGATCACGCTGGTCATTCCCTTCCCGCCGGGCGGCAGTGCCGACGTCATCGGGCGCCTGGTCGGGCAGCGGATGTCGGACGAACTGGGCCAGCCGGTGATCATCGACAACCGGCCCGGCGCCGGCACCGCCATCGCGGCCGGCCTGGTGGCCAAGGCGCCGGCGGACGGCTACACGCTGTTCCTCGGCTCGGGTTCGACTTTCACGGCCAACCCGGCGATCCGCAGCAACCTGCCCTACGACACGCTCAAGAGCTTCGACCCGATCGCAATCGTGGCGCGCATCCCGCTGATCGTGCTGGCCACCAAGGACGTGCCGGTCAACAACGTCAAGGAATTCGTCGCCGCGATCAAGGCCGCGCCCGACAAGTATTCGTATGCCTCATTCGGCGCCGGCACCACCTCGCACTTCACCGGCGAGATCGTGCTGCACGCGGTGGGCGCCAAGCTGATGCACGTGCCCTACAAGGGCAGCGCACCGGCGATGACCGACCTGATCGGCGGGCAGGTGCCCTTCTCGGTCGACACCGTCACCGCCGCCATTCCGCAGCTCAAGGCCGGCAAGGTGAAGGCCATCGCCGTGACCACCGCCAAGCGGTCCTCGCAGCTGCCCGACGTGCCGACCTTCGCCGAGGCCGGCTACAAGGACATCGACGCCGACACCTGGATCATGCTGGTCGCGCCCAAGGGCACGCCGGCACCGGTGCGCGAGCGGCTGGAAAAGGCGCTGGCGAAGATCGTCGCCACGCCCGCCGCCAAGGCCGCGCTGCAGGCGCAAGGCGCCGAGCCCGCCTTCGCCGGCGCCGCCGCTTCGCTGGCGCAGATCGAGCGCGAGCTGCCGCTGATGCGCGCCGTGGCGCAGCGTGCCGACATCCGGGCGGATTGACGGTGTCGGAACTCGTCGAAAGCTCCGCCGTCGAGTTGCGCCGCCTGATCGGCGCGCGCCAGCTCTCGCCCGTCGAACTACTGGAAGCGTGCATCGCGCGCATCGAGCAGCTCAACCCCTTCGTCAACGCCATCACCGCCACCTGCTACGAGCGGGCGCGCGCCGAAGCCCGGGCCGCGGAACAGGCCGTGATGCGCGGCGAGCCGCTGGGCCTGCTGCATGGCCTGCCGCTGGGCGTGAAGGACCTGGAACCGACGGCCGGCCTGCTGTCCACCATGGGCACGCCCAGCCTGCGCAACCATGTGCCGGCGCAGGACATCGAGCTGGTGCGCCGACTGCGCGCGGCCGGCGCCATCGTGGTGGGCAAGACCAATGTGCCCGAGATGGGCGCCGGCGCCAACAGCCGCAACCCGGTGTGGGGCGCGACCGGCAACCCCTTCGACCCGAACCTCAATGCCGGCGGCTCTTCCGGCGGCTCGGCGGCGGCGCTGGCGCTGGACCTGCTGCCGCTGGCCACCGGCTCGGACACAGGCGGTTCGCTGCGCATCCCGGCGGCCAAGTGCGGCGTGGTGGGCTTCCGGCCCTCACCCGGCGTGGTGCCGAGCGTGCGCAAGCCGCTGGGGTGGTCGCCGATCTCGGTCGTCGGGCCGATGGGCCGGGACGTGGCCGATGCCTGCCTGCAGCTCGCTGCCAGCGCGGGCCCGCATCCGGGCGATCCGCTGAGCCATCCGCTCGATGCGATGGCCTTCCTGCGCCCTGCAAGCGTGGACCTCTCGCGCCTGCGCGTGGCGTGGACCGAGGACTTCGGCCTGTGCGACGTCGACCCGGCCATCCGCCGCACTATGCGTGCGCGCATGGCCGCGATGTCGGGCCTGTTCGCGGCCTGCGACGAGCTGCGCATCGACCTCGGCGCGCCGCAGGACGTGCACCGCTGCTTCGACGTGCTGCGCGCCGAGGCCTTCGTGGCCGGCATGCGCGAGGCCTACGAACGCGACCCGTCCAGCCTGGGCCCCAACCCGCGCGCCAACTACGAGATGGGCGTGAAGATGAGCCTGCTGGACAGCGCCTGGGCGCAGACCGAGCAGACGCGCCTCCTGGCCCGCTTCCAGAAGGTGTTCGAGGGCTACGACCTGGTGCTCTCGCCCACCACGCCGGTGTCGCCCTTCCCGTGGACGCAGCCCTATGCCGCCGAGATCGATGGCCGGCCGCAGGCCAACTACTACCGCTGGCTGGCGCTGACCTACGTCGTGACGCTGACCACGCACCCGTCGATCGCGCTGCCCTGCGGCGTCGACCCGCAGGGCCTGCCCTTCGGCCTGCAGGTGACGGGGCGCTTCCGCGGCGATCTGGCGCTGCTGGGCGCGGCGCAGGCGATGGAGTCGGCCTTCGCGGCCGACGCCACGCTGCGCCGACCGCGACCCGACATCGCGCGGCTGCGGCCCGCCGTGCCGGCGCTCGCTTCGATCGTCACGGCGCCGCCGGACGACCGGCACGCCCACGTGCCCACCGAAGCGACGGCCGCATCGGTGGTGTGAGCCGGGGCGGCGCCGGCTGTCCGCCGTGCCCGCCGGAATGAGAAGCCCTGCGGCACCTGCGGGGTTTGGCGCCGCGCCACGGCGTGCGTGCGGGAAGAATGCCGCCATGAGCACACGCACGCCTTCCCGATCGATCGCCCTCGCCGCCGCACCGGGCCGGCAGTCTGCCCTGCGCCGCCGGCTGGGGCTGTCCGCCCTGGCCAGCGCGCTGCTGGTCGGTGCGGCCTGGCTGGCCGCCCCGCGCGCCGAAGCGGCCGAACCCGCCGTGCTCGCGGCCGTTGCCGCGCGCGCCACCCTGCCACTGGCCGAGGCAATCGCCAGTGCGGAAAAGAGCGCTGCGGGTCGGCTGGTCGAGGCCGAACTGGACGACGAGCGCACCGATGCGCAGGGCGCGCCGCTGTACGAGATGACGCTGGCCACGCCGCAGGGCCAGCGCGAGGACCTGATGGTCAGCGCCGCCACGGGGCAGGTCGTCAGCCGCAAGGCGGACGGTGCGCTCAAGCGCAAGGAAGCCGACCGGCTGAAGGCCGCCACGCTGGCGATGCCGCAGGCCGTGCGCACGGCGCTGGAGCGCCAGGGCGGCCGCGCGGTCAAGGCCGAGCTCGACAGCCACTTCGGCACCGTCGTCTACGAAGTGGAAATCCTCACGCCGCAGGGCACCCTCGCCGAAGTGAAGGTGCATGCGGGCAACGGGCAGATCGTGAGCGTGGCCACCAAGTAGCGGCCGGTGGAATTGCTCTTTTTTTTTAATAGCCATTCGCGCCCATGGGACGGGCGCAAACGGCCGATTCGGCTCGCAATCTCTCAGGCCACCGAGCCCGCGAGATGCCCGCGCGTGAAGGCTTCCTCGAAGATGGAGTAGCCGGCCCAATCGGCATGCGCGAACTGCAGCCGCCCGTGGCTGCGCACGATTTGCTCCTGATTTGATAGCTGCCCGCGCCCACTGGACGGGCGTTGCAGCCCGATTTGGCTTAGAAGTCCGGGCGTCGGGATGGCCATCGCATGGCCGTAGCGCGTGATGTCGATGCGCGTCGCCAGCTCGCGCAGGTCGGGATGCGGCACCGACAGCTCGGCCAGAAGCTCGTCGCGCCACGCGCTCCATGGCGCATCGAGCAGGCGGCGGCGGCCTTCGGCGGCCGTGGCGCCATCGAAGCCGCTGGGCCCGAGCGGCCGGTACCAGCTCAGCACGGTGGCGCGCGGCGTCGGGTCCAGCGTTTGGTGGCGTGCGTCGACATAGCCCAGCCCGCGCGTGCCGTAGACCACGTTGTCCCAGCTCGGCGCTGCACCGGGCCGGTCCTGCAGCGGGCCGCGCAGATGCATGTTGGCGACCAGCCAGGGCGCGTACTGCAAATGCGCCGCGGCCTGGCGCAGAAAGGCGGGCGGACCCTCGACCACGCGCGCGGCAATGAATGCCGGCAGCGCGACGATGCAGCGCTCGGCCTCCCAGCGCACCACGCGGCGCGTCGCGGCGTCCCACGCATCGACCTCGACACCATGCCGCACGTCGGCGACGCGCAGCACCACATGGCCCGCGCGCAGCCGGTCGCCCAGCGGCGCGGCCAGCCGCTGCGTGAGCCAGCCGTTGCCCTCGGGCCAGGTCAGCACGGCCTCGCGCTCGCCGTCGCCGCTGTCGTCGCCCGGTGGATGGAAACCGTGGCGGCTCGCGAAGTAGTGGATGCCGGCCCAGGCCGACACATGGGCGGTGCCGGCGCCGTAGTCGTCGCGACAGCAGTAGTCGAGGTACCAGCGCAGTTGCGGGTCGCTGAGGCCCTCGCGGTCCAGCCAGGTGGCGAAGGGCTCGGCGTCGAGCGCCAGCACCGTGGGCGTGAGCGGCGCGCGGAAGGCGGGGATGGTGAAGTGCGCCTCGCGCTGCAGCGCGTCCACGCGGCGTGCGAAGCGCTGGTACTGCGCCAGCGTGTCGGCGCCCACGCCGTGCAGCGGCAGCAGGCCGTCCTGCCACTCGCCGCGGAAGAACAGGCGCTCCTGCGGGCTGTGGCACAGGTGGCGCTCGTCGTATTCCCAGCGGCCCGCAACGCGCCGGCGCAGGCCCAGTTCCTCGAGCAGGTCCTGCACCTCGTGCGCGTGGTCGCCAGGGACCGGCAGGTAGTGCGCGCCGAGCGGGCAGGCGATGCCGTGCACGCGGCCGCCGCGCGCGTTGCCGCCGGCCCCGTCCTCGAGTTCGAGCAGCACGAAATCCTCGATGCCCGCCAGGCGCAGCGCGCGCGCCGCCGCCAGTCCGGCCACGCCGCCGCCGGCGATCACCACCCGCGTGCGCCGCGTCTCGGCCGGCGCCGCGCCGCGTCCGGCGCCGTCGCGCCAGGCATGGCCGCGCGCGACGTCGATGCCGGTGAAGCCGCCGTCGATGGTCGGGCTCGACTCGCAGCCGGCCAGCGCCAGCGCGCCGGCGGAGGCGCCGATGAAATCGCGGCGGCGGAGGGTCATGGCGCGCTCAATGCGTGACCCCGACCTTGCCCCATTCCTGCTCGTAGGTCGTGACCAGCACCTGGTTCGACAGGCGGTTGACCTCGGCCGGCACGCGCGCCATGTCCTTGGGGAAGTCGAAGAGCAGGGGCAGCGTGTCGGCCGTGAGGAAGCGCAGGCCCGCAGGCAGCGCGTCGGGACGGCGCCAGGGGCGGTGGCTGGCGATGACGTAGCCCCACTCGCCGAAGCTCGGCACGTGCGCGTGGTAGGGCGTGGCGACCAGGCCCACCGATTCGATGGTCTGCGCCACCGTCCAGTAACTCTTGCGCGCCACCAGCGGCGAGGTGGTCTGGATCACCGCGTAGCCGCTCGCGGCCAGACGGCGGTCCAGCAGCGCGTAGAAGCTGTTGGTGTAGAGCTTGCCGATGGCGAAGTTGGTCGGGTCCGGGAAGTCGACGACCACCACGTCGAAGGTGTCATCCCCCTCCTGCAGCCACTTGAAGGCATCGGTGTTGAGGATCTTCACCTTGGGCGACGAGAGCGAATGCCCGTTGAGCGCGGCCAGGGTCTCGTGATCGGTGAAGAGCCGAGTCATGTTCGGGTCGAGCTCGACCAGCGTGACCGACTCGACCGAGGGGTACTTCAGGATTTCGCGCACCGCCATGCCGTCGCCGCCGCCGAGCACGGCCACCTTCCTGGGTGCGCCGTGGGCCGCCATCACGGGGTGCACCAGCGCCTCGTGGTAGCGGTACTCGTCGCGTTCGGCGAACTGCAGGTTGCCGTTGAGGAACAGCCGGTGCCCGGCACCGCCGCGCGTGACGACGATGCGCTGGTAGGGCGAGGTGGCCGCGAAGACGATGCGGTCCTGGTAGAAGCGGTCTTCGGCCAGCGTGGTGATGCGCTCGGCGAAGGCGAAGGCGGCGGCCAGCGCGGCCAGCGTCAGGGCACAGGCGATCGCATGCGCGCCGAAGCGCCTTAGCTCGTGCCGGAACAGCCACAGCGCCCAGGCGCCCACGGCCGCGTTCATGAGCCCGAAGAGCAGCCCGGTGCGGATCATGCCCAGCTGCGGCACCAACAGCAGCGGAAAGGCCACCGACACCGCCAGCGCGCCGAGGTAGTCGAAGGTCAGCACCTGCGAGACCAGGTCCTTGAGCACGATGTCGCGCCGCAGGATGCGCATGACCAGCGGGATCTCCAGCCCGACCAGCGTGCCCACCACGACCACCAGCCCGTACAGCAGCAGCCGGAAGGCACCCGGCACATAGGCGTTGGCGATGAACAGCAGCGCCGGCAGGAAGCCGCCGACGAGCGCGACCATGAGCTCAATGCGCAGGAAGTGCGCGGGCAGCTGGCGCTCGAAGTAGCGCGAGAGCCACGAGCCCACGCCCATGGCGAACAAGTAGGTGCCGATGATGGTGCTGAACTGCAGCACCGAGTCGCCGAGCAGGTAGGAGCTCAGCGCCGCCGCACTCAGTTCGTAGACCAGGCCGCAGGCGGCGACGACGAAGACGCTGGCGAGCAGGGCGATGGCGACGGGAGACGGGCCGGCGCGGCGGGCGGGTGCAGCGGGCAGCGCGGCCGCATCGATCGGCGGCGCGAGGGGTTCGTTCATGGCAAGGGCCTCGACCATTCGAGCCGGGCCTGTGGGCGCCGTTGCGGCGGCGCTCCGACGGCCTCAGCGTGAACGGTGGCGGGGCGACTGGCGCCGTGCGCCGTCAATGGATCGCTGCGGCGACGATGATGCTGATGCCCAGGCACATGGCGGCCACCACCATGGCCAGCGCCTTGTTGTGCTTCTCGACGATCTCGCCCCACAGGTCGTAGGGCGTGATCTTGTCGATAACGATGAAGGCGATCCAGAAGATCGCGACACCGATCAGCGCATACAGCAGGGTGCCCAGGATCGCCATCGGCTGGAGCCATTCGATTTTCGGCATGCGGTCTCTCCGTTAGAAGGTTTTGGGGTGTGCGCGGGTTCGTTACTTGTGGCCGCCGCCGCTCGAGTAGCCGCCGTAGGAGCCGCCCGAGCTTCGGTAGCCGCTGCCCGAGGAGCTCGAGCAGGTGGACAGGATGATCAGCAGGATGATGATCACCACGACGATGAGGATGATCGTGCCGCAGCCCAGGCTCGACGCGGCACTGACGGGCAGCGCATCGGTGCGCTTGAACATGTCCTTCTTCGCATCGAGCTTGAAGGCCGACGCCACGGCGTTGCTGTCGATGCGGCTGCCGTAGGACCAGGTGAGCTCGTTGGCGCTGCGCTCCATCGACAGCAGGCCGCCCTTGGGTTCGCCGTAGTCGCGGTTCTGCGTCTTCTGGCCGCGCTGCACCTGCCAGTAGAACTCGCCGGCGACGTAGGTGGTCTCGGCCTCGTAGGCGTACTTCTGCCGGTAGACGCGGCCGAGGTAGCGCGCGGTCTGGCCGCCGTCGGACACCACCGGCGCACCGGTCGCGGGCTTGACCATGCTCCAGCCGTCGCTCGCGTCGACCAGGAAGCTGAAGCCGCGCTTCCTGTTGTAGAGCAGGTACTCGTCCCAGCCGAAGTGCTCGTCGTCGCCGGGCTCCATGCCCATGCGGTGCTGGAAGCCCACCACCTGCCACTGCGCACCCTGCAGCGTGCCGAGCGTGCCCAGCGCGATGAGCGGCTGCACCGGCTCGTTCTGCGTGGCGTACTTCAGCTCGCCGCCGATGCCGGCGCTGGTGTCGATGATGCTCTTGCACGACGGGCAGGTGATGCTCTTGCTGTCGGCGAAATTGAGCGTGACCGGCGAGCCGCAGTTCGGACAGGCGAAGCTGCGGCCCTTCTCCTCCTTGGCCGATTCTTCGCGCAGCCCGGCCATCTTGAGGTCATCGAGCTCGACCGAGCGGCCCAGGTAGGCCGTGGGCGGCGCCGAGTCGTAGTCCAGGCTCAGGACCAGGCCCTTCTCGTTGCGCAGCTCGACGACGCGGAAGGGCTTGCCGAGCTCGGGCAGGCGCGGGAGTTCGCCCTGGGCCGACAGCAGCTTCACTTCCTCGTTGGACGCGACGGTGTAGCCCTGCCCGTTGAAGGTGTGGGTGGCGCCCACGCGCAGCTGGTCGGCGGCCGGCGCGGGCTGCTGCAGCGCGTAGGGCAGCGAGAAGACGTAGGCGCCGTTGTCCTCGCTCAGGACGCCGGTGCGGTCGTCGGTGCCGTCGATCTGGGCGACCCATTCGGTCCAGCGGCCACCTTCGTAGGCGTACTGCAGGCGGCCGACGAGCGTGAAGGCCTTGTCCTGGATGCGGCCGGTGGCAAAGAGCTGCAGTGGGCTGAAGTCGTCGAACAGCTCGGCCATCTTGCCGATGCGCGCGAGCTGCTCGCCCTGGCGCACGACGGTGCTCTGGCAGTAGGGGCAGACGGCGAAGGCCGACTGCGCCGAGCGGAACTCGACCGGCGCGCCGCAGCCGGGGCAGGGGGCGCTGTACGTGCGCTGGGGAGACGGCGGGGCGCCGCCCGGCTCAGCCATGGGCAACGCACGCCGGCACGCGCCGGCGTTTCAAGCGTTTTGAGGCCGCAGCGCCCGTCCCGCGGGCGCGAGCCGCTATCGAAAACATAGCAGTCTGCGACTCAGACGAGCTTCTTGAGCAGCTCGGCCTTCTTGGCGTCGAACTCTTCCTGCGTGAGGATGCCCTTGGTCTTGAGCTCGCCCAGCTTCTCGAGCGTGGCCATGACCTCGTTCGGGCTCACGGTGGCGGCCGGCGCGGTGGCGGCGACGGCGGCCTGCGCGGCGGCGTTGGGATGGAGGCCCTGCTGCAGGTTCTGCGCCAGCACCTGGCCCAGCGCCACGCCGGCGCCCAGGCCCATCGCGTCGCCCGCGATGCCACCACCGCCGTTGCCCGAGCCTTCGGCGAACTTGGGGATCGCCTGCGCCGTCTGGTACTGCATGAACTTGCCCATGTCGTTGCCGACCATGCCCATGCCGATCTTCTGGTCGAGGATCTTCTGCAGCTCTTCGGGCAGCGACACGTTCTGGACGGTGATCGTCTCGAGCTTGATGCCGATCTTGGCGAACTCGGGGTTCAGCTGCGCCGCCAGCGCCTTGGCGAACTCGATCTGGTTGGCCGCCAGGTCGAGGAAGGGCACGCCGCTGGCCGCGATGGCGGTGCTGATGTTCTGCAACACCAGGCCACGCAACTGGCCGTCGAGGTCGGCCACGGTGTAGGTGTCGCGCGTGCCCGAGATCTCGGTGTGGAAGAGCTTGGGGTCGGCGATGCGGAAGGCGTAGTTGCCGAAGGCACGCAACCGCACGGCGCCGAAGTCCTTGTCGCGGATGGTGATGGGCTGCGGCGTGCCCCACTTCTGGTCGACCTGCTGGCGCGTGCTGAAGAAGTAGACGTCGCTCTTGAAGGGCGACTCGAAGAGCTTGTCCCAGTTCTTGAGGTACGTGAGGACGGGCAGCGTCTGCGTCGTCAGCTTGTACATGCCGGGGCCGAAGACGTCGGCCACCTGGCCTTCGTTGACGAAGACGGCCATCTGCGACTCGCGCACGGTGAGCGAGGCGCCGTTCTGGATCTCCATCTCCTGCATGGGGAAGCGCCAGGCGAGCGTGCCGTCGCCGGTTTCCGTCCACTGGATGATGTCGATGAACTGCTTCTTGATGAAATCCATCAGGGCCATGTCCACTCTCCTCGTCGTTCGGTTGCTGAGCGCGGCATATTGCCATACCGCGCCCGCGCCGCGGTGCGTCGACCGCAGGGGATTGATCGGCCATGCGAACTATGCCGCGCCAGTCGCCTGCGCGACCGAGGTCTAGAATCGGCGCCCCTCTAAAACAGCGCCCTGGGCGGGCCCGCGGCGGGCCACGCACCACCGGCTTCAGGAGCCAGTTCCATGTCCGAGACACAAATCTTGAGCGCCGAAGACAAGCGCGCCCAGGTTCGCGGCGCGGCGCTCGAGTACCACGAGTTTCCGGTGCCCGGGAAGGTGGCCATCTCCGCCACCAAGCAGATGACCAACCAGCGCGACCTCTCGCTGGCCTACTCGCCGGGCGTCGCCGCACCCTGCGAGGAGATCGTCAAGGACCCGCTGAACGCCTTCAAGTACACCTCGCGCGGGAACCTGGTGGGCGTCATCAGCAACGGCACGGCCGTGCTGGGTCTGGGCGACATCGGGGCGCTGGCGTCCAAGCCGGTGATGGAAGGCAAGGGCGTGCTGTTCAAGAAGTTCGCTGGCGTGGACGTGTTCGACATCGAGATCGACGAGAAGGACCCGGCCAAGCTGGTCGAGGTGATCGCCGCTCTGGAACCGACCTTCGGCGCCATCAACCTCGAGGACATCAAGGCGCCGGACTGCTTCTACGTCGAACGCGAACTGCGCAAGCGCATGAAGATCCCGGTCTTCCACGACGACCAGCACGGCACGGCCATCACGGTGGCTGCGGCCATGGTCAACGGCCTGAAGGTGGCGGGCAAGAAGATCGAGGACGTGAAGCTCGTCGCCTCCGGCGCGGGCGCCGCGGCCCTGGCCTGCCTGAACCTGCTGCTCAAAGTGGGGCTGCAGCGCAAGAACGTGTTCGTCACCGACCTGGCCGGCGTGGTCTACGAAGGCCGTACCGAGCTGATGGACGACGACAAGCGCCAGTTCATGCAGAAGACCGAGGCGCGCACGCTGGCCGAGGTGATCGAGGGCGCGGACGTGTTCCTGGGCCTGTCGGCCGGCGGCGTGCTCAAACCGGCCATGGTCGCCAAGATGGCCAAGCGCCCGGTGATCTTCGCGCTGGCCAACCCCAACCCGGAGATCGCGCCCGAAGACGCGCATGCCGTGCGCGACGACGTGATCATGGCCACGGGCCGCACGGACTACCCGAACCAGGTCAACAACGTCCTGTGCTTCCCGTACATCTTCCGCGGTGCGCTGGACTGCGGCGCGACGACGATCACCGACGAGATGGAGATCGCCGCGGTGCATGCCATTGCCGAGCTGGCGCAGGCCGAGCAGAGCGAGCGCGTGGCGGCCGCCTACGTGGGCGAGAAGCTGAGCTTCGGCCCCGAGTACCTGATTCCCAAGCCCTTCGACCCGCGGCTGATGATGAAGATCGCGCCGGCGGTGGCCAAGGCCGCGGAGGAAAGCGGCGTGGCGGCGCGCCCGATCAAGGACCTGGACGCCTACCGCGACAAGCTGCAGAGCTTCGTCTATGCCTCGGGCACGACGATGAAGCCGATCTTCGACGCCGCCCGGCGCGCCGGGAAGAAGCGGGTGGCGTACTCGGAGGGTGAAGAGGAACGCGTGCTGCGCGCGGCGCAGATCGTGGTCGACGAAGGCATTGCCCGCCCGACGCTGATCGGGCGGCCGGGCATCATCGCGCAGCGCATCGAGAAGTTCGGCCTGCGCCTGAAGGAGGAACTGGACTACGACGTCGTCAACGTCGAGCAGGACCACCGCTACCGCGACTTCTGGCAGACCTACCACCGCATGGCCGAGCGCAAGGGCGTGACGGTGCAGGTGGCCAAGATCGAGATGCGCCGCCGCCTGACGCTGATCGGCTCGATGCTGCTGCACAAGGGCGAGGTCGACGGCCTGATCTGCGGCACCTGGGGCACCACGGCCAACCACCTGCACTACATCGACCAGGTGATCGGCAAGCGCCCCGGCGGCTGCGAGAGCACGCCGCAGGACGTGCCGGTGTACGCCTGCATGAACGGCCTGCTGCTGCCCGATCGCCAGGTGTTCCTGGTCGACACGCACGTCAACTACGACCCGACGCCCGCCGAGCTGGCCGAGATCACCACCATGGCGGCCGAGGAGATGATGCGCTTCGGCCTCAAGCCCAAGGCCGCGCTGCTGTCGCATTCGAACTTCGGCACCAGCAACCACCCCAGCGCCCACAAGATGCGCCAGACCCTGGACCTGCTGCGCACCCAGGCGCCGTGGCTGGAGGTGGACGGCGAGATGCACGGCGACGTGGCGCTGGACGGCAAGCAGCGCGCCGCCGTCATGCCGCACAGCGCGCTGGCCGGCGACGCCAACCTGCTGGTGTTCCCCAACATCGATGCCGCCAACATTTCCTACAACCTGCTCAAGACGGCGGCGGGCGGCAACATCGCGATCGGCCCGGTGCTGCTCGGGGCGGCCAAACCTGTGCATGTTCTCACGGCGAGCGCGACTGTTCGGCGCATCGTGAACATGACGGCGCTCACGGTGGCGGACGCGAATGCCGATCGTTGAAGCGTCTTCTTGATAGCGTGCGCTGACTTATCGCACTGCGACTCCTTCAAGGCGCCTGCTCAATTCTTGGGCAGGCGCTTGCTTTTTGGGCATGCCTCGGGCACACTGGCGGGCTTGAATTTGCGGGTTAACCCGCAGTTCTGGTCCCCGCGTCCACAGCATTCGGTGCCTTCATGGCGTTTGCCGCCTCGATCTCGTCCAAAGTCTCCAAGTTTGCGCTCACTGGCGTTTTCGTGGTGGCCCTCGGCGGGGTTCTGGCGCCGAGCCAGTCCGTCCAAGCCAGGGAATTCCCGGCCCGGGACGAGACGATCGCGCTGTCGCAATTGCCTCTCCAGGGTCAGACAACGTACCGCGCGATCTTCGAAGGCGGCCCGTTCCGGCATGACAAGGACGGCACCGTGTTCGGCAATCGGGAGCGTCTGCTTCCGCGCGAGCGGCGTGGGCACTACCGCGAATACACCGTGGACACGCCCGGTGCTCGCACGCGCGGCGCCCGTCGCATCGTGTGCGGCGGCCCGCCGACGACGCCGAAGGCGTGCTGGTACACGGCGGACCATTACGCAAGTTTCAGGAAGATCGTGCCGTGACGGACGATCGCACAGGCAGGGGTGACGCACCCACGCGTTCGGGAGAAGTTTTGATCACCATGGAAAGAACAGCGGAGATGAATCAGTCCCTTCGTGGCGTTCGGCCCAACATCGTTCAGTCGATCCGGGCCTTTCGCGTCAGCGACCTTCAAGAGGCGGCCCACGCGTCGGGCCAGCACTTCCTCTATGCCAACCTGGCGAATGCCCAGAGCAAGCAGGACGTGCTCGACCTGATCGCGCAGCAGTTCACCTTCCCGGCGCACTTCGGCAAGAACTTCGATGCGCTGTACGACTGCATGACCGATCCCTTGCACAAATCGGGCCCGCAGCCGGGCTTCGTCGTGGTGCTGGAGCAGATCCCGGCCAATGCCAAGTTCGACAAGGAAGCGCGCGAGCAGCTCCTGGACATCTTCCGCGACGCCTCGGATTACTGGGGCGACCGCAAGGTGCCCTTCAGGTGCTTCTATTCTTTTCTGTAGCCCGTTCTGCACAAGCCGGCCAAGCAGAACGGGCCAACGAGGCCCAGATCCAGGGTGCCCACAGCGCGGAACCCGCGCCCCTGGATGGCATCGACCTGAACGCGGATCCCGCGGCAGAGAAGATGCCGACCGACAAGCTGGTGGACGTGTCCCCGCTGGCGCTGCGCATGAGCAGCCCCTTCAACAGCACCTACTGGCTGGCCGCCGCCTGATCACGGCGCGGTCCCGCAAAAAAAAGCCCGTCGACGACGGGCTTTTTTTACGCCTGCGCGAAGCCGGCCGCTCAGCCGGCCGTGGCCTGCGCCAGCGCGATGTACTCGGACACGGGCACTTCCTCGGCGCGGCGCTGGGTGTCGAAGCTGCCGGCGAAATTCCGCGCCTCGAGCCAGCGGCCCAGCGTGTGGCGCAGCAGCTTGCGGCGCTGGCTGAAGGCGAGCTGGACGAGCGATTCGAGGTGAGCGACGTCGACCGGCGCCGGTTCGGCGCGCGGCACCATGCGCACCACCGCGCTGTCCACCCGCGGCGGTGGCTCGAAGCTGCCCGGCGGCACGAACAGGATGTTCTCCATCGCATAGCGCCACTGCAGCATCACCGACAACCGGCCGTAGTCCGCCGTGGCCGGCGCCGCCACCATGCGGTCGATCACTTCCTTCTGCAGCATGAAGTGCTGGTCGGCCACGCGGTCCGCCCAGCGCAGCAGGTGAAAGAGGATGGGCGTGGAGATGTTGTAGGGCAGGTTGCCCACCACGCGCAGCGCGGCGCGGCCTTCTTCGCCCCCGAGACGGTCGGCGAGCGCACCGAAATCGACCTTGAGCACGTCGGACTCGACCACGTCGAGCTGCGCATGGCCGCGCAGGCGGGCAGCGAGGTCCCGGTCGAGCTCGATCACCGTGAGCCGGCCCAGGCGCTCGACCAGTGGCTGCGTGAGTGCCGCCAGGCCCGGGCCGATCTCGACCATCGGATCGCCCGGCCTGGGCGCGATCTCACGCACGATCGCATCGATGATCGCGCCGTCGGACAGGAAATGCTGGCCGAAGCGCTTGCGCGGCGCGTGCGCCTTCATGTGCGCGATCAGAACGTGTGAATGAATCCGGCGTGGCCGGGCAGCGCGCCAAAACGCGGCCGATCAAGGCGCAAAGCGCAGCCATAGCCCGGGCTATGGCGAGCATTTGCAACGCAGAGTGGGCGTGTTTTGGCGTGATGAGCGGGCATGTCGGACTCGTTCACACGTTCTCAGGACTGTGGCGGCTCGCGCAGCTCGACGTAGGCGCGGTTGCGCACTTCCTGGGCCCAGGCCTCGTAGGCGTCGTCCATCTTCTTGTCGCGCAGCGCATTGCGGGCGGCGGTGCGCAACTCCTCGGGGTTGAGCTTGGCGTCGCGCCGGCCTTCCACCTGGATCAGGTGCACGCCGAAGCGTGTGCTGATCGGCTCGCTGATCTGGCCCGGCTGCAGGCGACTCATCGCGTCCTCGAACTCGGGCACGAAGGTGCCCGGCACCGTCCAGCCCAGTTCGCCGCCGTTGCGGGCGCTGCCGGTGTCCTGCGACTGGTCGCGCGCCAGCGTGGCGAAGTCGGCCGTGCCGCTCTGGATGCGGCGCTTGTAGTCGTTGAGCAGGGCCACGACCTGCTCGGGCGTGCGGTTGCCGTCCGGACGGATGAGGATGTGCCGCACCTGGGTCTGCGTCACCACGCCGTCGGCGCCGGCACTCGCGCGCTCGCGTGCCAGGACCTTGATCACATGGAAGCCGGCGCCCGAGCGCACCGGGCCCGCGATGCCGCCCACCGGGGTCGACTGCGTGCTCTCGACGAACAGCGGCGGATAGCGGTCGGCGTTGCGCAGCCCCAGGGCGCCGCCGTTGTTGCGCGCGTCGGGCGCATCCGAGGCTTCGGCCGCGAGCTTGGCGAAATCTTCACCGGCCCGCGCACGGCGAGCGATGTCCTGTGCACGCTGCTGCAGCGTCGCGACCTGCGAGGCGCTGGCGTTCTCGGGCACCGCCACCAGCACCTGCGCCAGGTTGATGTCCTGTGCGCCTGGGGCGTTGGCCCCGCCGCGCTGGTCGCGCAGGAACTGGTCCACCTCGGCGTCGGTGACCTTGACCTTGGACTCGAGCTCGCGCTCGCGCAGCCGGGTGAGCAGCAGCTGGTTGCGCACATTGGCGCGGAATTCGTCGCGCGAGAGGCCCGCCTGCGCGATGCGCTGCTGCAGCTCGGGCACGCTCAGGTTGTTCTGCCGCGCCACGACAGCGACACCCTGGTCGACCGCCGTGTCGTCGACGCGCACACCCTGTTCCTTGGCCAGCTGGAGCTGCGCCTTCTCCGAGATGAGCTGCTCGAGCACCTGCCGGGCGAGCTGGGCGCGCGGCATGCGCTCGATCTCGGGTCCGCCATCCTGCAGCACGCGATCGATGCGCTTCTGCACCTCGGTGTTGGTGATGGGCTCCGAATTGACGAGCGCCACGATGAATTCAGCGGCACGCTGGGCCTGCGGGGCAGCCGGCGCCCGGGCAGTGGCGGGCGGCACCGCGACAGCGGGCCCGGCCCGCATGATGTCGGTGATGCCCATGGGGCGCTGCGCGCGCTGCTGCTGCGCGCGCTGGGCCTGGGCCACGGCGGTGGTCGCCAGCGCGGCCGCACAGGCCAGCGCGAGGGTGGAACGCAGGAAGTTCATGGCGATGTCCTTGCTCGGGCGAACTCAGTCGTAGTTGGTGAAGCGGCTCGGCGCCGGGATGGGCGAGCGCAGCGGCTGGTAGCGCGGCACGTTGAGCTGCAGGGTCTGCATGGGGCTCGAGCCCAGGCTCGAGAAGCCCAGGAACTCCAGCTGGAACATGATGCGCTTGGTCGAGGTGGCCAGGCCGGTGCTGGTCTTCTCCAGCACGACGCGACCGATGTAGCAGCAGCCGTCGTACTCGAAGCCGATGATGGCGTCCGTGACGCCCGGCCGGTCGCCGGCGCTGGCGTACACCGGCCGTCCGAGGGCATTGAACGACGAGGGCTTGTCGCGCAGGCTGTAGTTGAGCCGGCCCACGGCGTACCAGCGTCCGCCGCCCTGGCCGCGGCCGGGGCCGAGGTCCTTGCCTTTGTCGCCCCACAGATCGTTCAGCGGCCACTGCCAGCCCAGATCGATCGACTCGTTGCCCGCGCCGTTGGGCGAGATGCGGTCGGCCTGGTAGCGGTACGACACGCTCAGGGTGCGGTACGGCCCCGGCGTGTAGCGCGCGGTGATGGTGCTGCGGTTGGAGCGCCGGTCGTCGGGGTTGTACTGGACCGTCGTGTCTAGGCTCCACTTGGGGCTGAGATTGACCTGTGCGCCCAGCATCAGGTCGCTGGAGCGATCGGTCACGGGCAGGGTGCCCGCCGTGGTGAAGGTCGTTCCGTCGACCACGTTGGTCAGCGTCGGCATGGTCACGCGCTGGTCCGAGAAGCGCCGCCGCTGCGCGATGCCGAAGCGCGCCAGTTCGGCGCCGCTGTCGGGATCGAGCAGGCGCGAGGTCACGCCCAGCGTGAGCGCATTGGTGGACGAGATCCGGTCGTTGCCCGAGAACTCGTTCTCGGTGAACAGCGTGGCGAAGCTGAAGTCGTTGGCCGCCGTGTCGTACACGGGCAGCCGGCTCTGGTCGCGGTAGGGCGTGTAGACGTAGAAGGCGCGCGGCTCCAGCGTCTGGCGGAAGGCCTTGCCGAACAGGTTCACGTCGCGCTCGAAGGTCATGCCACTGTCGAGGCTGAAGGTCGGCACCGTGCGGGTCGCCGAGGTGCGGCCGTCGGACATCGGGCCATCCAGCTGGTACGTGGTGGCGTGCAGTTGCACCTTGGGCGTGACGTAGGCGCCCGGCGTCGTGAAGGGCCGGCTCAGGCTGGCGAGCGCATAGGCCCGGTCGCCGTTGGGCTGGCCCTGTTCTTCCGTGCGGGCGCGAAAGCGCGTGAAGTCGGTGTTCAGCGAGAAGTCGAAGCCGTTCCAGTCGTACTTCGCGTAGTTGGCCGTGAGCTGGGGCAGGCGGTCATACGGCGGGACGATCGGCGCCGCCGAGTACTGCAGCGTCTGGTACGAGAGCGCGCGCACCTGGCCGCTCCAGTCGCCCTTGCTCCAGCTGAGCGAGCCGTCGATCGGCAGCAGGCGCGTGATGAGCGAGGGCGTACGGTTGAAGTCGCGCCAGTAGTCGTCGTCGCTGACGCGGTTGGCGTCCAGGTTGAGGTTGAGCGAATCGAGACCGATGGCCTTGGCATCGAACTTCTGCCGGTACTTGCCCCACAGGCCCCAGCGGTCGCGGTTGCGCAGCTGGTCGTCGGGCATGTAGTCCAGCCGCACCTCGCCGCTGTAGTCCTTCTCGAGGAAGCGGAACTCGTTGGCCACGTTGATGCCGCGCTTGCTCATCACCGTGGGGGTGAATGTGGCGTCGCGGTTGGGCGCGATGTTCCAGTAGTACGGCAGCGCGAGTTCGAGGCCGTTCACGCTGTCCATGCCGATCGTCGGCGGCAGGAAGCCGCTCTTGCGCTCGTTGTTCAGCGGAAAGCTCACGCTCGGGATCGGCGGCGTGCTCACGCCCATGAAGGTGAGCTTGACGTTCTCGGCCGTGCCGACGTTCTCTTCGTTGTCGGTGCGCAGGTTCGCGGCGCTGAGGAACCACGCCGGCATCCAGCCCGGGTAGTCCTCGCGGCGGCAGGTGGTGTAGGTGGCGCGGCGCGCGATGGCGCGGTCGGCATCGACGAAGTCGACACGTTCGGCCTCGCCGTGGGCGCCGGTGGCCAGCAGCTTGTAGCGCACGTTGTTGAAGAAGCCCTCGAAGGTCTCGACCTTGAGTTCGAGCTGCGGGCCTTCGTAGACGTTCCCGGCCTGGTTGACGCGCACATTGCCCGTGGCCTTGGCCAGGTCTTCCGGCTGGTAGTACTCCAGACGGTCGGCGTGGATCACGGTGTCGCCGCGGCGCAGCGACGCGTTGCCTTCGACGATGGTCTCGAGGTCGGGCCGTCCCGACACGCGGTCGCCCTCGACGATGCTGGGGCGCTGGCCGCGCTCGGCCGGCGGAATGGTTTCGGCCAGCATCGGCGTGCGCTTGAGCACCAGCGGTGCATCCGGCTCCCCGCCCGCCTGGGCCCAGGCGCCGTGCGCATGCAGCAGGGCGAGCGTCAGCAGCGCCAGAGGCAGCGGCGGCAGGGACCGCGGCCGGGGCGCTCGGTTCGGATCAGGCATCGGTACGGAACGGCAATCTTGGGTCGAAGGGGCCACGCAGGCCCACCCTGCACGAGCGCAGCGTCCGGGCCGGGCACTGCGGGCTCCGCCAGCGGCCGCAAGCCTGCAGCGCAGGGCGGATTTGTAGAATCGAGATTATCCATGACAGCCCCTTTGCCCCCGGCCGCCGGTCCGGAACGACCGAGCCTGCCGGGTGTGCCGCCGGCGTCCACCCCCGCCGCACCCGTCGCCTGGGCCGATCCGGCGCGCGCCGACGCCTTCGCCCGCTGGATCGAGGCGATCGCGCCCGCCCAGGGGCTGCGGCCCGACACCGTGCGGCTGGCTTCGGCCGATGCCAGCTTCCGCCGCTACCTGCGCGTCGACACCGCCACGCCGGGGCTGGCACGCATCGTGATGGACGCGCCGCCCGACAAGGAGGACAGCCGCCCCTTCGTGAAGGTGGCGGCCTTGATGCGCGAAGCCGGCGTGACCGCGCCCGAGGTGCTCGCCTGGGACGAGCCCCAGGGCTTCATGCTGCTCGACGACCTGGGCCGGCAAACGATGCTGGACCGCATCGACCGCGACCACGCCGAGACCAACCGCCCTCGCTACGAACAGGCGATCGAGGCACTGATCCGCTGGCAACTCGCCTCCCGACCCGGCGTGCTGCCGCCCTACGACGCCGCGCTGCTGCAGCGCGAGCTGCAGCTCTTCCCCGACTGGTACCTCGCGAAGCACCGCGGTGTCGCGGTCGAAGGCAAGCTCAAGGAAACGCTGGACAAGACCTTTGCGCTGATCGTCGAGCAGAACTTGCGCGCCGCGCCGGTGTACGTGCACCGCGACTTCATGCCGCGCAACCTGATGGTGAACGGCGATGCCCTGGGGGTGCTGGACTTCCAGGACGCGGTCTACGGCCCGATCACCTACGACATCGCCAGCCTGATGCGCGATGCCTTCCTGACCTGGGAGGAAGACTTCGTCATCGACATCACCGTGCGCTACTGGCAGGCGGCGCGCAAGGCCGGGCTGCCGGTCGACGAAGACTTCGGCGACTTCTACCGCGCCGTGGAATGGATGGGCCTGCAGCGGCACCTGAAGGTCGCGGGCATCTTCGCCCGCCTCACGCTGCGCGACGGCAAGCCCAAGTACCTGGCCGACACGCCGCGCTTCATCGGCTACATCCGCGCCACGGCCAGCCGCTACCGGGAGCTGACGCCGCTGCTGCGCCTGATCGACCAGGTCGAGGGCACCGAGGCCGCGACCGGCTACGCCTTCGGCCGGCTGTGAGTTTGCAAGCCAAACCGGCCTGCAGCGCCCGTCCCGCCTGCGCAAGCAGCTATTGATTTCATAGCAACCATGCCGCGCATCCATTGCCCCGATGCCTTGACCCCCGGCCGGTCGCTGGCCTTGCCGGCCGGCGCCGCGCGCCATGTGCAGGTCCTTCGGCTGCAGCCGGGCGACGCACTCACACTGTTCGACGGCCGCGGCGGCGAATACGCCGCCACGGTCGAACGCATGGGCCGCAGTGACGTGCAGGTGCTGGTCGGCGCCCACGACCCGACGGAACGCGAGGCGCCGAAGGCCGTGCACCTGGCGGTCGGCATGCCGGCCAACGAACGCATGGACTGGCTGGTCGAGAAGGCCGCCGAGCTGGGCGTGGCCAGCATCCAGCCGCTGGTGACAGCGCACGGCGTGCTGCGCCTGGCCGGCGAACGGGCAGAGAAGAAACGCGCCCACTGGCAGGCGGTGGCCATCGCCGCCTGCGAACAGTGCGGCCGCAACCGCGTGCCGCCGGTGCATGCACCGCAGGGCTTCGACGCCTGGATGGCCGCGTTGCCGGACGCAGACGGCGCGCGCCTCCTGCTGGCCTTTGCGCCGGACGCCAGGGCATTGCCCGACAGCACCGCTCCAGGCGCCGCCGACATCACCGTGTTGAGCGGCCCCGAGGGCGGTCTCAACGCGCAGGAAGAAGCAGCCGCACGCGCGCTTGGCTTTCAGGCCGTGACGCTGGGGCCCCGCGTCCTGCGCGCGGAGACGGCCGCCCTCGCGGCACTCGTGGGACTGCTCGCGCTCCCCGCCTGATCGGCCGCCGCCGACGCCGCCAGCCAGGCCGCGAAGGCCTCCACCAGCGCATCGCCGACCTTGTGGGGCGCCACGAACACGCTGTAGCCGCGCGGGCTGCGGCCCTCGTGGCCGTGCGCCTGGAGCAGCTCGCCGGCGCGCAGCTCGCGCTCGATGCAGTAGCGCGGCACCAGCCCCACGCCCAGGTCGGCACGCACCGCTTCGACGAGCATCGAGAAAAGATCGAAGCGGTGCCCGCTCGCCGCGTGCATCGGCCGGCGCGCGATACCGGCCTGGTCGAACCAGTCCTCCCAGGCGCCCAGTCGCGAACTCAGCTGCAGCAGCGGCACCTCGCGAAAGTCGCCCCGCGCCACCGCGCGCTGCCAGCGCGAGCCCGGCGCGCTCGCCACCATGCAGGCTTCGGCCATCAGCGGCCGTGCCTGCGCACCCGCCCATGCCGCATCGTCGTACTGCACCGCCACGTCGAAGGCCGGCTCCTCCATGTAGATCCGCGTCGGGAAGACCTGCAGGTGCAGGCTGCAGGCCGGCTGCAGCGCGGAAAAGGCAGGCAGACGGGGCACCAGCCAGCGCTCGGCGAAGACCGGCACCGCGCCCACCAGCAGGCGCGCGCCGTCGGGGCGCTGCGCCATCGCCTCCAGCGTGTGGTTCTCCAGGCGCAGCAGGTCGCCGGCGATCTGCGCGTGGTAGCGGCGGCCCGCGTCGGTGAGCGCCGAGCCGCGCGCCGTGCGCTGGACCAGCCGCACGCCGAGCTGGGCCTCGAGCTGGCGCAGCTGCTGGCTCACGGCGCTGTGCGTAAGGCACAGCTCCTCGGCCGCCTTGCCCACGCCATGGTGGCGGGCAACGGCATCGAGCACGAGCAGGGCGCGGGTGGTGGGGATGTGGCGGCGCATGTCAAAAAAACTGACGGCGCCGAAGATTAAAGCAGAGCGCGCCGGCGCGAGCGGACCAACAATGGGCGGCGGCCCGTGCCAGCACCGAGGCCCGCACCGACCACCCTTTCCAATCTCCGAACCCGATATGCCCCAGCTGCCGCGCCCCCTCGTCCCCACCCTGGCCCTCGCACTCGCCGTGCTCGGCGTCGGTGCCGCTCAGGCGCAGAGCTTCAGCGCGGTCGCCCCTACACCGGCGCAGGTGCGTCCGGCCGTGGACCAGGCCTACACGCAGCTGCTGTCGGCGCCGCAGGTGCAGAAGCTGCTCGAGGCGGTGAAGGCCGACCACGAACGCTCGGTCGACGACCTGAAGATGCTCACCGAGATCGAGGCGCCGCCCTTCAAGGAGCAGAAGCGCGCCGAGGCCTTCCTCGCCCGCATGAAGGCGCTGGGCCTGGCCGACGCGAGGATCGACGCCGAGGGCAACGTGGTCGGGCTGCGCAAGGGCACGGGTGGACCCGGAGGAAGTGGCCCGAAGCTGCTGATCTCGGCCCACCTGGACACGGTGTTCCCGGCCGGCACCGACGTGAAGGTGAAGGACCTGGGCAACGGCAGGCTCGCCGCGCCCGGCATCTCGGACGACACCCGCGGCCTCGCGGTGCTGCTGTCGTGGCTGAAGGTGCTGAACGACAACAACGTGCAGACCGTGGGCGACCTGCTCTTCGTCGGCAACGTGGGAGAGGAGGAACTGGGCAACCTGCGCGGCATGAAGCGCATCTTTGCCGACCACCTCGACATCGACGGCATGGTGGGCCTGGAGCCGGCGCCGGACGGCAGCGTGCTGATCCTGGGCACCGGCAGCCACCGCTACGAAGTGACCTTCAAGGGCCCGGGCGGCCACAGCTACGGCGCCTTCGGCCAGGTGCCCAGCGCGATCCACGGCATGGGCCGCGCGATCGCGAAGATCGCCGACGTGAAGACGCCGAGCTTCCCCAAGACCACCTTCACCGTCGGCACGGTGAGCGGGGGTACCTCGGTCAACACCATCGCGCCCGAGGCGAAGATGGCGGTGGACATCCGCTCCGACCAGATGGAGCCGCTGCTGGAGACCGAGAAGAAGATCCTCGCCGCCATCGACCAGGCGGTGGTCGAGGAGAACAGGCGCTGGAATGTCAACACGCTGAGCGTGAGCACCAAGCTGATCGGCGACCGCCCGGGCGGCAGGACGCCGCCTGACTCGGTGATCGTCGAGGCGGCCACGCGCGCCAACGCGTCCTTCGGCCACAAGACGCTGCTGTCGGGCGCCAGCACCGACGCCAACGTGCCGATGTCGCTCGGCATCCCGGCCATCATCGTCGGCGGCGGTGGCAAGACCGGCGGCTTCCACGCGATGAGCGAGTGGATCGACGTGACCGACGGCTGGAAGGGCGCGCAGAACTCGCTGGTCACGGTGCTGGGGCTGGTGGGCGTTCAGGGCGTGACGCAACCGCTGCTCGAGAAACGGCCGCCCCGCGCCAATTAATTCGTCACGACCCGGCCGACCCAGGTGCCGGGCAGGGTTGAGT
>JAFEEH010000207.1 GCA_018241185.1 Pseudomonadota bacterium
CCCTGGTGGTGCTGGCCCGCAAGCTCGTGCGTGTGGCCTTCAGCCTGTTCAAGAACCGCACAACATTCGATCCGGCTCACCGCCAGGCGAACAAGATCGCTTGACGTGGACCATAGAACCTCAGCCCGAACGGGGGCGGGAAAGGCGAAACCCGGGCTCAATCGACCAGCGCCAGCGCCGCGTAGTCGCCCACCTGGTCGGCCAGGCCGGCGCCGACGATCTGAACGCCGTCTGTCAGCGCAGGCAGCTTGCCATTCACCTGCGCCTGCAGGCGCGGCAGCAGCCAGTCGCGGTTGTGCCAGAACACGCTGCCGCCCAGGCTGACGCGCTCGAGGTCGAGCGTGACGATGAGGTTGTAGAGCAGACGGCCCATCACGCGGCACAGCCCCTCGGCGATGTCGAGCGCGCGCTTGTCGCCGGCCTGCACGCCGGCGAAGAGTTGCTGCGCGCTCATGCCGAAGCGGCGCGCGATCGCGTTGCCCGCCACCAGGCCCTCGACGTCGCCCACGTTGCCGCAGCCGCACAGCGCGTCGTGGTTGTCGTCGTCGGCCACGAAGGTGTGGCCTGCATGGCCGGCGTTGCCCTTCTTGCCGCGCAGCGAATGGCCGTCGACGCACAGGCCCACCCCGACGCCGGTGCTCCAGGTCACGTAGGCGCAGTGGTCCAGGCCCTTCAGCGCGCCCCAGCGGCGCTCGGCCTCCAGCGCGGCCACGGCGTCGTTCTCGACCCGCACCTTGCCGAAGCGCTGCCGCAAAGGCGCCTCGATCACGGCGCTGGTCCAGTCGTTGGGCAAGCCACGTGCCGGGCCCGCGAGCCCGCCGCAGATGTTGGGCGTGGCCAGTTCGACGGCCCCTTCGGCATCGAGGATGAAGGGGCCGGCCGCCGACACGCCGACGCCGTCGATGGCATCGGGCGAAACGCCGTGCTCGGCGCAGGCGGCATCGATGAGCCGCATCACCTGCTGCGCGACGGCGTCGTTGGCGCCCTCTTTGGCAGTGGGCGCATGCTGGCGCGCCAGCAGTTCCTGGCGGCCGTCCTCGGCCAGGCTCACGGCCACCTTGGTGCCGCCGATGTCGACGCAGGCTTTCATCGTGGAGGAACGCTTTCGATCAGATCCACCGCGCGATCGCCGCGGCGATCATGCTGAGCACCAGCGTGCTCGCGATGGGCAGTTGCCATTCGCGCCCGAAGGCGCGGAATTCGAAGTCGCCCGGCAGGCGACCGAAGCCGAAGCGCCGCAGCCACGCCGTGAGCCCGCTCATGAGCACGAGCGCGAGGACGACGACGATGAGCCAGCGGAGCATGCGACCAGTTTAGGGTGGGCCTCGCCGCCGCCGTGTCAGCCGGCAAGCACCGAGAGGGCCTGGCGGTGCAGTTCGGGGCTGGCCGCGGCGACCACGCGGCCGTCGGACTGCAGTCCCAGCGGCTGGCCCGCCCAGTCGGTGATGACGCCGCCCGCAGCTTCGATCAGGCCGGCCGGGCCCAGGTAGTCGTAGGGCTGCAGCCCGCTCTCGACCACGAGATCGATGCTGCCGCCGGCCAGTTGCGCGTAGCTGTAGCAGTCGCCGCCGAAGCGGCGCATGGCGCACTGGCGGCTCAGGCGGTCGAAGGCGGCCCAGTCGGCGGCGTCGAAGATGTCGGGCGAGGTGGTGAAGATGCGCGCCTCGGCCAGTTGCGTGCAGTCGCGCACGCGCACCGGCTGGCCGTTGCGCATCGCCACGCCGCCCTGGCCGATCCAGCGCTCGCCCAGCACCGGCATGTCGACCATGCCGAGCACGACGCGCCCGCCTTCCCTCACGCCGATGAGCGTGCCCCACAGGGGCGAGCCGGTGATGAAGCTGCGCGTGCCGTCGATGGGGTCGAGCACCCACACGCGCGCGGCGTCGAGCCGCTCCTGGCCATGCTCCTCGCCATAGATGCCGTCGTCGGGCAGCTGCGCCGCGAGGATCGCGCGCATGGCCTGCTCGGCCGCGCGGTCGGCCAGCGTGACGGGGCTCTCGTCGGCCTTGGTGATGATGTCCAGCGGCTGGCGGAAGTGCGCCATCGACTGGGCGGCGGCAGCGTCGGCGAGGGCGTGGGCGGTGCGAAGGAGGTCGGTCATGGCAGGACTCGAAGCAAGAAGGGGGGCGCGGCGGGATGTGCGCTCAAAGGGTGTGGCTGCGGTCGCCTTCGCGAAAGCCCAGCGCGTCCCACGGCGGGCTGCCGGCGGCCGCGAAGCCGATCACCTTGAACAACTCGCCCATCTCGTGTTCATGGATCAAATGGGCCGCCAGCGCCCGCTGGGCGGGCGCGGCCTGCTCCATTTTCGATAGCAAACCGGCGTTGATGAGGAAACGCGCCTGGCTGGTGTAGCCCAGCACGTGCAGGCCGGCGTCCTGGCCCGCGAGGGCGATGCCGGTGAAGTCGACGTGCGCGGTGATGTCCTTGTCGCCCACGGCGCTGAGCGGGTCGCTGTCGGCCTGGTGGCCCTGGTGGCACATCACGGTGCCCATGTGGCGCTGCGGGTGGTAGTACTCCGCTTCCGGGAATCCGTAGTCGAAGAGGAAGACGGCGCCGCGCTGCAGCCGCTCGGCCAGCGTGCCGATCCAGGCCCTGGCCTGCGGATGGACCTCGGTGAGGTAGTCGTGATCGCTCTCGATCTCGACCGGCGGGCGCAGTTCGGTGGGCCAGTCGATCCAGGCCAACGGCCCCTCGGGCGTGCGGTAGACGCCGCGCTCGTGCCAGCGGCCGTCCTTGCGCACCAGCAGCTTGACCGGCATGGCGTCGAGCACCTCGTTGCCGACGACCACGCCCTCGAAGCGCTCGGGCAGCTGGTCGGCCCACTGCACCTTGTCGCCCCAGGCGGCCAGGGCCTCCTGCTGTCGCGCGCGCAGGCTGCCCGACAGGTCGACGATGGTGTAGCGCTGCACCGCCTGTCCCATGGACGCGAGCGTTTCCAGCAACTGCGCCGCGAGCGCGCCCGAGCCGGCGCCGAACTCCCAGACCTCCTGCGTGCCGGTCTTCGCCAAGGCTTCGCCTACCTGCGCGGCCACGGTCCGGCCGAAGAGCGGCGTCAGTTCGGGCGCCGTCACGAAGTCGCTGCCCGAGGCGGGCATGTGGCCGAACTTGCGGCTGCCGTGGGCGTAGTAGCCGGCACCGGGCGCGTACAGGGCCAGCGCCATGAACTGGTCGAAGGGCAGCCAGCCGCCGGCGCGCGCGAGGGCGGCGTCGATAATCCGGGCCATCCGGTCCGAAGGGCTGGCCGAGGGGGAGGCGCTCGACGCGCCGGGCTCCTGGGTCATGCGGCCATTATCGAGACCGGCCCAGCCCCTGCCTGCCATGCCCGCCACGCCCGCCACCGATCCCCAGCGCCCGGCCGTCCTCGTGACGGGCGGGGCGCGGCGCCTGGGCGCCGCGGTCTGCGAGGCCTTCGCGCGCGCCGGCTGGCAGGTGTGGTGCCAGTACCGCGCCTCGGCCGCCGAGGCGCACGCGCTGGTCGAGCGGCTGCGTGCCGAAGGGCTGGCCGTGCAGGCCGTGGCGGGCGACATCACGCACGAGGCCGGCCGCCGCGCTCTGATGGCCGAGGTGACGGCCGGCGCACCGCTGACCTGCGTGGTCAACAACGCCTCGTCCTTCGAGCCCGACACCGGCGCCGACTTCGAGGCCGACGCGGCGCTGCGGCAGATCGGCGTCAACCTGATCGCGCCGCTGGACTTCGCGCGGCTGCTGGGCGCTCAGTCCGGCCAGCACGAATGCAGTGCGATCCACGTGCTGGACCAGAAGGTCCACAACCTCAACCCCGACTACTTCTCGTACACCGTGTCCAAGCTGGCGCTGGAGCGCGCCGTGGCGCTGCAGGCCCAGTCGCTGGCGCCGCGCGTGCGGGTGTGCGGCGTGGCGCCGGGCATCCTGTACGTGAGCGGGCCGCAGGGGCAGGCCAACTTCGAGCGGGCCGCCCGCGCCAACCTGCTGCGCCGGCCGATCGACCCGGCCGACGTGGCCAAGACCTGCGTGTTCCTCGCAGAGACCCCCAGCCTCACCGGCACGACGGTGAACGTCGACAATGGCCAGCACCTCGTGCCGCTGCCGCGCGACATCATGTTCGTCGTCGACGAGCTGCTCAAGAAGCCTTCCACTCCATGACTGCCCTCGACCCCCTCCTGACGAGCTGCCGCCGCGTGTTCCTGCGCAACTACGAGGTGTGGATCAACATCGGCGTGCACGAGTTCGAGAAGCGCGCCGAGCAGCGCGTGATCATCAACGTCGACCTGTACGTGCCGCTGGCCGTGTCGACGCCCCGAGCCGACGAGCTGGACGAGGTGGTCGACTACGACTTCATCCGCCGCACCGTGGCGCAGCGCCTGTCCAAGGGCCACATCCACCTGCAGGAGACGCTGTGCGACGACCTGCTGGCGCAGATGCTGGCGCACCCGAAGGTGCAGGCCGCGCGGGTGTCGACGGCCAAGCCCGACGTGTACCCTGATTGCGACGCGGTGGGCGTCGAGGTGTTTGGAGCGAAGTGACATGAGCGCCGTGTGGACCGAAGAAGCCGAAGCGACGGCCGCGCCGAACGCGAAGATCGAGCGCGAGACGCACAAGCTCGAGAAGCGCCTGTGCCGCGAGGTCGGCCGCGCCATCGGTGACTACAACATGATCGAGGACGGCGACAAGGTCATGGTGTGCGTCTCGGGCGGCAAGGACAGCTACGGCCTGCTCGACATCCTCCTCAAGCTCAAGGCACGCGCTCCGATCCACTTCGATCTGGTGGCCGTGAACCTCGACCAGAAGCAGCCGGGCTTCCCCGAGGAGGTGCTGCCCGCCTACCTGAAGCAGCTGGGCGTGCCCTTCCACATCGAGGAGCAGGACACCTACAGCATCGTCAAGCGCGTGATTCCCGAGGGCAAGACGACCTGCGGCCTGTGCTCGCGCCTGCGCCGCGGCATCCTTTACCGCGTGGCCGACGAGCTGGGCGCCACCAAGGTCGCGCTGGGCCACCACCGCGACGACATGCTGCAGACCTTCTTCCTCAACATGTTCTTCGCGGCCAAGCTCAAGTCGATGCCGCCGAAGCTGGTGAGCGACGACGGCCGGCACGTGGTGATCCGACCGCTGGCCTATGTCGCCGAGAAGGACCTGATCCGCTGGGCGCAGCACCGCCAGTTCCCGATCATTCCCTGCACGCTGTGCGGCAGCCAGGAGAACCTGCAGCGCAAGCAGGTCGGCGAGATGCTGCGCGAATGGGAGAAGAAGTTTCCCGGCCGCATCGAGAACATGTTCAGCGCGCTGCAGAACGTGGCGCCCTCCCACCTGCTGGACGGAACGCTGCACGACTTCAAGGGTCTGAAGGCGACCGGCGTGGCCGACGAAGACGGCGACAAGGCCTTCGACCCGCCGGAGTTGCCGCCCCTGGCGCCGTCGTCCTCGATGGCGGCTCTGCAAGTGGTGCGGATTTCCAGCTGACCGGCCTGCCGCCTGCCGCGGCGAGGGGCCGGATTTCAGGCGATTTGTGCCTGGAGGCCTTATGCGACGTGCGCTAAGCGCTCCTTTTTTGATAGCAACTTCCCTGGCCCTGGCGGGCTGCGCGACGTCGTGGACGGTCGACAGCCAGGTCCGCAGCTTCTCCCGATTGGGCGCCCTGCCGCCCGAACCCACCTACCGCTTCGATCGCCTGCCCTCGCAGCAGGCCCAAAGCGCGGCGCAGGACGAGGTGGAGGCGATGGCTGCGCCCGCCCTGGCGGCGGTTGGCCTCCGGCGGGACGATGCCCAGCCGCGCTATGCCGTCCAGGTGACGGCCCGGGTCGCGCCCGAGCTGTCGCCCTGGGCCGACCCCTGGATGGGGCCGGGCTGGGGCCCGGGCTGGGGCGGCGGCCTGGGTTATGGCCGCGGCTGGCGCGGCGCCGCGTGGTACGGCGGCTGGGGGTGGGGTCCCGGCTTCGGCCCGCCGGCCGATCCCTGGTACGGCCGGGAGGTCAGCGTGGTGATGCGCGAGCTGCCGTCGAACCAGGTGGTCTACGAGACCCGGGCCCGACATGACGGGCCCTACAGCGACAGCCGCGCGGTGCTGCCGGTGATGTTCCAGGCGGCGATGCAGGGTTTTCCAGCGCCGCCCGCGGGCGAGCGGCGGGTGGACATCACGCTGCCACCCAAGGGCACGCGGGCCGCCGCCGCGGCCCCGCGTTGAGTGCGAGCGGCATGCCGCGGCGCAGCATGATCGCGATGGTCTTCCTAGAATCGACCGGATGGAAGCCACCCGCCTGATCGCCGTGCGCCATGGCGAAACCGCCTGGAACGCCGACACGCGCATCCAGGGCCACATCGACATCCCGCTCAACGACACGGGCCTGTGGCAGGCGGCGCGCGCCGGCGAGGCGCTGGCCGACGAGACGGTGGGCGCCATCTACGCCAGCGACCTGCAACGGGCCTGGCAGACGGCCCAGGCCATTGCGCAGGCCCAGACGAAACCCTTGGAGGTGGTGGCCGACCCGCGCCTGCGCGAGCGCGCCTTCGGCAGCTTCGAGGGCCGGACCTTCGCCGGCATCGAAGCCGAAACCCCCGAGGATGCCCGCCGCTGGCGCCAACGCGACCCGCACTTCGCGCCTGCCGGCGGGGAGAACCTGGTCGACTTCCGACAGCGCATCACCGCCGCCGCCGCCGACATCGCGGCGCGGCACCCCGGCGAGCTGGTGGTGCTGGTCGCGCACGGCGGCGTCATGGATGTCCTGTACCGCGCGGCCACCGGGCAGGAGATCCAGGCCCCACGGACCTGGGCACTCGGCAACGCCGCCATCAACCGTTTGCTCTGGACGCCGCAGGGCTTTTCGCTCGTGGGCTGGGGTGACGTGGGGCATCTGACCGACGGCCTGCTCGACGAGACCAGCGCCTGAGCGCGCACGCGGCGTCCCGCGATCGACCTTGTTGCTGCAGTGCAGCAACCCCTGAGGCAGATTTGTAACGTCTCGGACGGTTTTTTGCGCGTCGAAAGTCCACACTTCGTCTACAAAACTCAGTGTTTAGTATTCATTTCTTACAGATTTGCGCGCACAATGTGTCCTGACGGGGGCGGTCTGTGAACTTGTCAACACGAAGTGCGCAACCAGTTGCGACGCTGCGTGACAAATTCTTCGAACGACATATGCCTTTGCTTTGAGCCTCTGGCTGATGGCGCGGCTGTGCAAAACACCGAAGATCGCTCAAAAATGAGTCCTTTGTTATTACAAAATTCGGACAAAGGCGGAAGGAATGACGACATCGGCAGGCTGGCCTGCTGATCGATAGACGCGAAGGGGCACAGCGGATGAACAAGCAAGAACCGGCAGGTTCGCCCACCGGGTCGCCGGCACAGGTGCAGACCCGGTTCGCCACGGCGGGTGGTGAGGCGCGCGGCCATGACGGCGCGGCCCTCCTCGACCGGGCCGTTCGCGCGCTCGACCTGCCCCCACGCTCCCCGAACGCCTCGCCGGCCTCGTCGGCTCCGGCCACGCACCTCGTTGCACCGCCACCGGCACGGCGCGAACACGGCACTGTGCAGGACGTGGCGCTCTGGCTGGGCGCGTGGGCGCTCGTGCTCTGGCGGCTGTCGGGCCAGGACACCTTTGTTGTGCACGGACGCCGGGCCGGCGTTGGGATGCCTCTGCTCGTTTCGCTCGACGACGATCCCGCGGTCGACCAATGGCTGGCCCGCTGCCGCGATGCGCTCCAGCAAGCCGCAGCGGACGTGCCCGGGCCGACCGAAGCCGCCGCCGAAGGCGTGACGGCCGTGCTGGCGTGGGGCGAAACGCCATCCAGCGCGCCGGCCCAGGCTGGCGCCATCGAACTGCGTCTGCCGGTGGAAGGCGGATCGGCGGTGCTGGCCTTCGACCCCTCGCGCTTCGACGGCGCCGCGGTCGGCCGCTGGGCCGATGCCGTGACGCTGGCGCTCGCCGCCCTGTCGTCCGGCGGGACGGTGCGCGTCGGCGACCTGCCGCTGGCGGGCCCGGCGGAACGCTCGTTGCTCGACCGGTTCAACGCCACCGCCGAGGTCCTGGGCGGCGACGAACTGGTCCACGACCTGGTCGAATCCCAAGTGCGGCGCCAGCCCACGGCAACGGCTGCACAGATGGGCACGAAGAGCCTCAGCTACGGCGAGCTCGATGCGCGCGCACACGCGCTGGCGACGCGGCTGCGCCAAATGGGCGTCGGCCCCGACGTGCCGGTGGCGCTCTATGTGGAGCGAAGCCTGGAGATGGTCGTGGCCCTGCTGGCCGTGCTCAAGGCCGGCGGTGCCTATGTGCCACTCGATCCGCACCACCCGCCCGATCGCACCCTGCTCATCCTTCAAGGGGCGCGCCCTGCAGCCGTGCTGACGCAATCGGCACTCCGCGCACAGTTGCCAGCCTCCGACGCGCCGGTGATCGTGCTCGATGGCGACGATGCCGCTGCGTTGCCCAGCGAGCACCCCGCAGTCCGCCCCTCGCCGGACCATCTCGCCTACGTCATCTTCACTTCCGGCTCGACGGGCCAGCCCAAGGGCGTGGCGATGCCGCACCGCGGCCTGGTCAACCTGCTGCGCTGGCAGGCGAACCACCCGCGCGTGCCCGCGCCGCAGCGCACGCTGCAGTTCGCCGCGCTGGGCTTCGACGTCGCCTTCCAGGAAATCTTCGCGACCCTGTCGGTGGGCGGCACGCTGGTGCTGCTCGACGAGGCGACGCGCCGCGACCCGCAGGCGCTGCTGCAGCTCATGCGCGAGCAGTCGGTCGAACGGCTGTTCCTGCCCTTCATCGCGCTGCAGAACATCGCCGAATACGCCATGGCTTCCGGCGACCCGCTGCCGCCGCTGCAGGACGTGATGACCGCCGGCGAGCAACTGCACGCCAGCCCTGCCATCCGCGCCCTGTTCGCACGCCTGCCGGGCTGCCGCCTGCACAACCAGTACGGGCCGACCGAAAGCCACGTGGTGACGGCCCTGACCCTGGCCACCGACCCGGCCGCCTGGGAACCGCTGCCCACCATCGGCACACCGATCGCCAACAACCGCATCCACGTGCTCGACCCGAAGGGCCGCGAACTCCCCATCGGTGCGGCAGGCGAGATCTTCATCGGCGGCGTGGGCGTCGCGCGCGGCTACCTGCACCGGCCCGAGCTGACACAGGAGCGCTTCGTGGCCGACCGCTTCGCGCCCGGCGAAGGCGGCCGGCTCTACAAGACCGGCGACATCGGCCGCTGGCGCGCCGATGGCGAGATCGAGTACCTCGGCCGCAACGACCACCAGGTCAAGGTGCGCGGTTTCCGCGTCGAGCTCGGCGACATCGAGAGCGCGCTGCTGCAGCACCCCTCGGTGCGCGAGGCGGCGGTGCTCGCGCCGCGCGACGGCGGCGGCGAGGCGCGCCTGGTGGCCTATGTCTCCGGCCACGGCACCGGGCCCTCGCGCGATGTGCTGCGCCAGCATCTGCAGGCGCTGCTGCCGCCCTACATGGTGCCCGGGCAGTTCGTCGTGCTGGACGCCATGCCGCTGTCGCCCAACGGCAAGATCGAACGGCGCGCGCTGCCCACGCCGCCCGCCGAGCGGCCCGACATCGCGCAGCCCTTCGAGGAGCCGCGCGACGAGGCCGAACAGCAGGTGTGCGCCGCCTTCGCCCGCGCCCTGCGCATGGACCGCGTGGGCCGCATCGACAACTTCTTCGACCTCGGCGGCGATTCGCTGCGCGTGCTGAAGGTGATCGCCGACCTGCAGGCCGCCGCGGGCCGCCGGCTGTCGACCAACCTGTTCTTCCGCGACCCGACGCCGGCGGCCATCGCGCGCGAGCTGTCGGGCCAGCAAGCCGCGCAGACCGCGCCCCGTGCCGCGCGCTCCGCCGCCACCGGCTCACAGGAGCCCATCGCCATCGTCGGCATGGCCGGCCGCTTCCCCGGCGCCGCCGACGTCGACGCCTTCTGGGCCAACCTCTGCGCGGGCCGCGACGGCATCCGCTTCTTCGACGACGCGCAACTCGATGCGGGCGTGAGTGCCGCGCTGCGCGACGACCCCGCCTACGTGCGCGCCCGCGGCGTGATCGACGGCGTGGAGGACTTCGACGCGGCCTTCTTCGGCATCAACCCGAAGGAAGCCACGCTGATGGACCCGCAGCAGCGCATCTTCCTGGAGATCTGCTGGGAATGCCTGGAGCGCGCAGGCTACGCGCCCGACCAGCAGACCGAGCCGGTCGGCGTGTACGCCGGCATGTACAACGGCACCTATTTCCAGCGCCACCTGATGCCGCGCCCCGAGCTCATCGACGCGGTGGGCGAGTTCACGGTGATGCTCGGCAACGAGAAGGACTACCTGGCCACCCGCGTGGCCAACCGGCTGAACCTGACCGGCCCGGCGATCAGCCTCAACACCGCCTGCTCCACCTCGCTGGTGGCGCTGGCGCAGGCCTTCCATGCCCTGCGCTCTGGCCAGTGCGACATGGCACTGGCAGGCGGCGTCGCGATCACCTGCCCGCCGAACAGCGGCTACGTGCACCAGGAAGGCGCAATGCTTTCGCCCGATGGCCGCACGCGCAGCTTCGACGCGCAGGCCGGCGGCACCGTCTTCAGCGACGGCGCCGCGGTGGTGCTGCTCAAGCGCCTGTCCGACGCGCAGGCCGATGGCGACGTCATCTATGCCACGGTCCGGGGCGTCGGCGTCAACAACGACGGTGCCGTGAAGGCCAGCTTCACCGCGCCCAGCGTCGATGGCCAAGTGGCCGTCATCTCCGCAGCGCTCGCGTCCGCGGGTGTCGACGCACGGAGCATCTCCTACGTCGAGGCGCACGGCACCGCGACGCCAATGGGCGACCCGGTCGAGGTGGAGGCACTGGCTCGCAGCTATGCGCTGCAGACCGCCGACACCGGCTTCTGCGCCCTCGGCTCGGTCAAGAGCAACGTGGGCCACCTGCTGATGGCGGCCGGCGCGACCGGCGTCATCAAGACCGCGCTGGCGCTGCACACCGAACAGTTGCCGGCCACGCTGCACTTCGCGTCGCCCAACCCGGCCATCGATTTCGCGTCGACGCCCTTCCGCGTCCAGAGCGAGCTCGGCGCCTGGCCGCGCACGGTCGACACGCCGCGGCGTGCCGGCGTCAGTTCCTTCGGCGTGGGCGGCACCAACGCCCATGTGATCCTCGAGGAGGCGCCGGTCGCCCAGCCGTCGGAGGCCGTCGCCGGCCCGCAGCTGCTGGTGCTGTCGGCCCGATCGCCGGCCGCGCTCGACCAGGCGGCCGCGCGGCTCGCCAACCATCTGCGGGCGCATCCGGACGAGAACCTCGGCGACGTGGCCCATACCCTGTACGTGGGGCGCAAGGCCTTCCCGCATCGCATGGCCGTGGTGGCCGACAGCGCGGCTCAGGCCGTCGAAGCGCTGGGCGATACCGCATCGCCGCGCCGCGTCGCAGGCGCTGTCGCGCCGCGCGCCCACGCGCCGGTCTTCCTCTTCCCCGGCCAGGGCGCCCAGTACGCCGGCATGGGCCGCACGCTATACGTGCATGACGAGGTGGTGCAGGCGGCGCTGGACGAATGCTTCACCGCCTTCGCGCCGCTGCTGCCCTACGACCTGCGCGAGAAGATGTTCAGCGACGACGAGGTGGCGCTGCTGCCCACGTCCGTCACCCAGCCGGCCACCTTCGCGCTCGAATACGCACTGGCCCGTCGCGCCCTGGCGGCAGGCATCACGCCGCAGGCGCTGATCGGCCACAGCATCGGCGAATTCGCGGCCGCGGTGGTCGCGGGCGTGATGTCGCTGGCCGACGCGGCCCTGCTCGTCGCGCGCCGTGGCGAGTGGATGCAGGCCCTGCCGGCCGGGCGCATGCTGTCGGTGCGCTGCGCCGCCGAGCGGCTACTGCCCTACCTCGGCGCCTCGCTCGCCCTGGCGGCCGACAACGCGCCGAACGCCTGCGTGGCCGCCGGCCCCGCCGAAGCCATCGAAGCGCTTCAGGCGCGCCTCGAAGCCGATGGCATCGCCTCGCGCGCGCTGCAGACCTCGCACGCCTTCCATTCGCAGATGATGGAGCCGGCCGTTGCGCCCTTCGAGGCGCTGGTACGCGGCGTCGCGCTGAGCGCGCCGCGCATCGCCATCTATTCGACCTCGACCGGCGAGCGCCTGTCGGACGCGCAGGCCACCGATCCGGGCTACTGGGCGCGGCACCTGCGCGAGACCGTGCGTTTTTCACCCGCCCTGCGCGCGGCCCTGGCTGCGCTTGGCCAGCCCCTGCTTCTGGAACTCGGCCCGCGCAACACGCTCAGCACCCTGGCACGCCAGCATGCGCTGCGCGGACAGCCGGCGCCCGTCGCAGTGCCCTGCCTGGGCGCGAGCGCCGAAGACGAACTCGTCGCCCTGCGCCTGGCCTTCGGCCGCGCCTGGACCCTCGGCCTGGCGCCCGACCTCGGCGTGTTCGACGCGCGCGAACGCAAGTGCCGCGTGTGCCTGCCGACCACCCCCTTCGAACGCAAGCGCCACTGGGTCGACATCGCGTCGGCCACCCCGTCGCCGCTCGCCGCCCCCGCACCTTCCGTTGAAATTCCCCTGGAGCCGTCCATGCCCACCGCCCCCGCACGCCGCGCCACCCTCCAAGCCAAGCTGCGCGAAGTCTTCGAAGACATTTCCGGCACGCCCATGGCGGACGCCGACGGTGCAACGCCCTTCATCGACCTCGGCCTCGACTCGCTGGTCCTGACCCAGGCCGCGCTCCAGGTGAAGAAGCAATTCAGGACCAACATCAGCTTCCGCCAGCTGATGGAAGGTTGCCGCAGCTTCGACCTGCTGGCCGAGCACCTGGACAACACCCTCCCGCCCGAGCCCGCAGCAGCCGCGCCCGCGGCACCGGCCGCACCGGTCGCCCAAGCGGCCGCCGTGGCTGCGCCGGCCGCGCTGGCCGCGGTGCAGCCCGCGCCGCAGGTCGCGCTGACGATGATGCCCGCGCCCGTCGCCTTGGCTGCCGGCGCCGCCGCGCCGCTCCACCAGCTGATCGCCCAGCAGATGCAGCTCATGCAGCAGCAGCTGGCGCTGATGGCCGGCAGTGCTGTCGTGCCGGCCCAGGCCGTCGCCCAGGCCGCACCTGCGCTGGCAACGCCCGAGCCCGCACCGGCCACGCCCGCGACGGCTGCCGCCCAGCCGGCCGCCGAGGAGCCGGTGCGTGGTGGCGTGAGCTACGACGTGAAGAAGGCCTTCGGTGCCATCGCCCGCATCCATACCGCGCCGAACCGCGAGATCACCGGCCGCCAGCAGGCGCGCCTGGACGCCTTCGTGCGACGCTATGTCGATCGCACCCGCAAGAGCAAGGAGTTCACGGCCGCCAACCGTTCGCACATGGCCGATCCGCGCGTGGTGAACGGCTTCCGCCCTGCCACCAAGGAGATCGTCTACCAGATCGTGGTCGACCGCTCCAAGGCTTCGCGCGTGTGGGACATCGACGGCAACGAGTACGTCGACACGCTCAACGGCTTCGGCATGAACATGTTCGGCTGGCAGCCGGACTTCATCAACGACGCGGTGCGCCGGCAGCTCGACCTGGGATACGAGATCGGCCCCCAGCACCCGCTGGCGGCCGACGTCACACAACGCATCTGCGAACTCACCGGCTTCGACCGCGCCGCGCTGTGCAACACCGGCTCCGAGGCCGTGATGGCCGCGATCCGCATCGCGCGCACCAGCACCGGCCGCAGCACCATCGTGCTGTTCAGCGGCTCCTACCACGGCACCTTCGACGAGGTGCTGGTGCGCGCCGGCCGCGGTGCGCGCGGCATTCCCGCCACCCCGGGCGTGATGAGCGGCATGTTCGGCGACGTGCGGGTGCTCGACTACGGCACGCCCGAATCGCTCGAGTTCATCCGCGAACACGCGGACGACCTGGCCGCCGTGCTGGTCGAGCCGGTGCAGAGCCGCCGCCCCGACTTCCAGCCCAAGGACTTCCTGCACGAGGTGCGCGCGATCACCGAGAAGAGCGGCACCTGCCTGATCTTCGACGAGGTGATCACCGGCTTCCGCTCGCACCCGGGCGGAGCGCAGGCGCTGTTCGGCATCCGTGCCGACCTGGCCACCTACGGCAAGGTCATCGGTGGCGGCATGCCCATCGGCGCGATCGCCGGCAAACGGGTCTTCATGGATGCGCTCGACGGCGGCGCCTGGAACTACGGCGACGACTCCATCCCGGTCGTCGGCGTGACCTACTTCGCAGGCACCTTCGTGCGGCACCCGCTGGCGCTGGCCGCGGCCAAGGCCTCGCTGGACCACCTGGCCAGCTCGGGCCAGGCCCTGCAGGCGAAGCTCAACACGCACACGGCCGCCATGGCTGACGAACTCACGGCCTTCTGCCGCGAGGTCGGCGCCCCGATCGAGGTGCGCTACTTCGCGTCGCTGTGGCGCGTGAGCTGGCTCGAGGACCATCCGCTGCAGGACCTGCTGTTCGCCATGATGCGCAGCCGCGGCGTCCACATCCTGGACAACTTCCCCTGCTTCATGACCACGGCCCATACGCAGCAGGACATCGCCGTGATCAAGTCCGCGTTCAAGGAGTCGGTGGCCGAACTGCAGGAAGCGGAGTTCATCCCGCGCCGCGCGGCCGCCAAGCCCGTGTTCGACGCCGCGCATCCGCCGGTGCCGCATGCGCGCCTGGGCCGCGACAAGGACGGCCAGCCCGCGTGGTTCGTGCCCGACCCGGCCGCACCCGGCAAGTTCATGAAGGTGGAAGGATGAGCGCCGTCATGGAAGAACGCGCCATCGCAGGCGACGACTTCGATCCCTTTGCCGGCAGCGCCGTCGAACGCGTCGTCGCCACGACCGAGGCGCAGCGCGAACTGTGGCTGGGCGATCAGCTCGCGGCCGAGGCCTCGCTGGCTTTCAACGAATCGACCGTGCTGCGCATGCGCGGCACGCTGGACACCGAGGCACTGGCGGCTGCCATGGCAGCCGTCGTCGCCCGGCACGAGTCGCTGCGCGCGACCATCTCGCCGGACGGCATGCAGCTGCTGGTCGCGGCGCCCGGCGCGTTTCCGATGGCGACCGTCGACCTGTGCTCGCTGACGCCCGATGCGCAGGCCAAGGCCCTTGCCCAGGCGGGCGAGGCGGCGGTGCTGGACCGGTTCTCGCTGTCCGACGGCCCGCTCTTTCGCGCCCGGCTGTTCGCCCTGTCGCCGACCGAGCACGTGCTGATGATGACCGCGCACCACGCGGTGTGCGACGGCTGGTCGTGGGGCGTGATCGTGCAGGACCTGGGCGAGCTGTACGCGGAGCAGCTGGGGCTTGGCCCCTCGCTGCCCGCGCCGCAGGCCCAGTACTCGGACTTCTCCCGCTGGGAGGCCGACGAAGCCGAAGGCCCCGACATGCGGTTGCACGAGGCCTATTGGCAGTCGCGCTTCTCGGGCAGCCTGCCGGTGCTCGACCTGCCCGTTGACCGGCCCCGTGCGCCGGTGCGGACCTTCACCGCACGCCGCATCGACCACACCATCGACGCCGAACTTGCCAGCGCCGTCCGCAAGCTGGGCTCCAGCCTCGGGCAGAGCCTGTTCTCGACGCTGCTGGGCGCCTTTGCCGCCACCGTGCACCGTGTGACGGAGCAGGAAGACCTGGTGGTCGGCATCGCCTCCGCCGGCCAGCTGGCCAGCGGCATGCCAGGGCTGGTGGGCCATTGCGTCAACGTGCTGCCGCTGCGCTTCGCCGTGGAGGGCAGGATGCCCTTCGACCAGCTCGCGCGCCAGGCGGCCGGCACGCTGCTGGATGCCACCGAGCACCAGATGGCCTACGGCGCCCTGCTCAAGAAGCTGTCGGTGCCGCGCGATCCGAGCCGCCTGCCGCTGGTCAACATCCTCTTCAACCTCGACCGCGACGCACCGCCGCCCGACTGCTTCCCCGACCTGAGCATCGAGCAGAGCAGCCTGCCGCGCCTGTACGAGAACTTCGAGCTCTTCCTCAACGTGGTGGCCAGCCCGGACGGCCTGCGCGTGGAAACGCAGTACAACGCCGACCTCTTCGACGACGCCACCGTGCGCCGCTGGCTCGGCCTGTACGAGGCCCTGCTGCGCGCCGCCGTCGCGGCCCCGGCGCAAGCGGTCGGCCAGCTGGACTTCCTGCCGCCGGCGGAGCTCGCGCGCCTGCAGGCGCTGCAGCCCGCCCCCACGGCCCCCAGCCAGCCTGCCCTGATGCATGCGGCCTTCGTGCGCCAGGCCACGGTGCACGCGGACCGCGTGGCATTGAGTGACGGCGACGAGCGCCTGAGCTACCGCCAGCTGGACGAAGCCTCCAACCGGCTGGCGCACGAACTGCGCGCCCGCGGCATCGGCCGCGGCCAGCGCGTGGGCATCTGCATCCCGCGCGGCACCGACATGATCGTGGCCGTGTTCGCCACCCTGAAGTCCGGCGCGGCGTACGTGCCGCTGGACCCGGACTTCCCGCAATCGCGCCTTGACTACTACGCCGAGGACGCCCGCCTGGCGCTGCTGCTGACGAGCGCGCGCGTACCCAACGCCCCGGCCCCGGGCGCCGAGGTGCCTTTCGAAGCGATCCGCATCGACGCCGACACCGCGTGGCGCGAGCGGCCCGCCGCCGCCCTGGCCGCCGACGAGGCCCTGGACCCGCGGCCGGACGACGCCGCCTACGTGATCTACACCTCCGGCTCGACCGGCAAGCCCAAGGGGGTGTGCGTGCCGCACCGCGCGGCCGCGAACCTGCTCGACAGCATGCGCGCGCAGCCCGGCATCGTGGCGACCGACCGCTGGGCGGCCGTCACAACGTTGTCCTTCGACATGGCGGTGCCCGAACTGATGCTGCCGCTGGCCGCCGGGGCCGAGGTGCAGATCGTGCAGCGCGAGGTCGCCACCGACGGCAACGCACTGGCCGAGCACATGCAGCGCACCGGCACCACCATCCTGCAGGCGACGCCCGGCATGTGGCGCATCCTGTTCGATTCGCAATGGACGCCGCCCGCGGGCTTCAAGGCGCTGGTCGGTGCCGAGCCGCTGCCGGCCGACCTGGCGCGCGAACTGCTCGCACGCTGCCCCGAAACCTGGAACATGTACGGCCCGACGGAGACCACCGTGTGGTCGACCTGCTGGCGCCTGGACCCGGGCGTGGTGGCGCAGGGCCGGGTATCCATCGGCACGCCGATGGCCAACACCACCGTGTGGATCGTGAGCGCCGAAGGCCAGCCTTGCCCGGTCGGCGTGCCGGGCGAAATCTGGATCGGCGGCACCGGCGTCACGCTGGGCTATCTGGACCGCCCCGAACTCACGGCGGAGCGTTTCGTCCACGCACAGTTCGCGGCCGCCCGCGGCCAACTGCTGTACCGCACCGGTGACCGAGGCCGCTGGCGCAACGACGGCCTGCTGGAGCACCTGGGCCGCTTCGACTTCCAGGTCAAGGTGCGCGGCTACCGCATCGAGCTCGGCGAGATCGAGGCCCGCTGCAACGAGGTCGACGGCGTGGCGCGCAGCGTGCTGCTCGCCCGCGAGGACCGGCCGGGCGACGTGCGCCTGGTGGCTTACCTGGCGCGCACGCCGGGCCAAACCATCGACCTGGCCCGCCTCGATGCGCACCTGAAGGCCGCGCTGCCCAAGTACATGATCCCGCAGCATGTGGTGGTGCTCGACGCGCTGCCGCAGCTGCCCAACGGCAAGATCGACCGCAAGGCCCTGCCGGCGCCCCAGGGCGCGGGCGCGGTACCGGACCGTGGCGAGGCCGTGGCGCCGCGCAACGACCTGGAACGCGAGGTCGTGGGCGTGATGGAGAAGGTGCTGAGCCTGCCGGGCATCGGCATCCACGACGATTTCTTTGCGCTGGGCGGCCACTCGCTGCTCGCCGCCCGCCTGACAACCACGCTGGGCCGACACTTCGAGATCAAGCTGCCGATGGCCACGCTCTTCGAGGCACCCACCGCGGCCAAGCTGTCTGAAGTGGTCGCCCGGCTGAAGTCGGGCGCCACGCCGGGCGCTGCCGATGACGCGATCCGTGTCGTTCCCCGCCGGCGCAGCGCGCCGCTGACCGTGGCGCAGGACCGCATCCGCTTCATGGAGGAGCTGTACCCCGGCCGCTCGGTCTACAACGCACCGTCGGGCCATCGCTTCCGCGGCCCGCTGGACATCGACCTCTTTCACGCCGCGCTGAAGGAGATCGTGCGCCGTCAGCCCAGCCTGCGCACCTGCGTCGGCCGCGATGCCGAGACCGGAGAGCCGGTGCAGTCGATCCTGCCCGAGGTGCCGGTCGCCCTCGAAGTGGTCGACCTGCGCGACGTGCCGGCCGCGGAGCGCGAGGCGCGCCTCATGCTGCTGCTGCAGGCCGCCGCCGACGCGCCCTTCGACATCGCACGGGCGCCGCTGTTCCGTTTCGCGCTCTACCAGATGGGCGTGGACGACCATGCCTTCATCTTCGTGCCGCACCATCTGGTGTGGGACGGCTGGTCCTTCGACGTCTTCCAGTCCGAACTCTCCACCATCTACCGCGCGTTCGTGCAGGGCCGCCCGCATGGCCTGCCCGAGCTGGCCGTCACGCACGGCGACTACGCGCAGTGGTTCCAGGACTGGCAGGCCACGCCGGACTTCCAGCACCAGCTCGATCACTGGAAGTCGCGCTTCGCCAAGGCAGCGGCGCCGACGCCCCTGCCCTCGGACCGCCCGCGCCGGGCCGCCATGAGCGGCGAAGGCGGCACCGTGTGGGTCCAGATCGAACGCGCACGGGCCGACGAGCTGCGCGAAGCCGCGCAGCGCCAGGACCTCACACTGAGCATGTTCGCCTTCGCGGCCTACGTGCTGACGATGGCGGACATCAACCCGAACCGGTCCATCGTCGTGGCGATGCCGGTGCGGGCGCGCGAGCAGCCCGAACTGGAAGTCGTCATGGGCTTCTTCAACAACGTGCTGCCGCTGTCCTTCTCGTTCGATCCGGCGTCTACCGGCCAGCAGTTCCTGCGCTACGTGAAGTCGGAACTGCTGTCAGTCATGAACTACCAGCTGGTGCCGTTCGAGCGCCTGGTGATGGAGCCCGAGTTCGCGGAACGCACGCAGGGCATGGCGCTGTACCAGACGCTGTTCTCCTTCCAGGATGCGCGCGAACGCCCCGCCGACATCGGCGGTCTGGGCCACCAGCAGGTGCATCTGCGGCAGAAGGGCGTCACCGACGACCTCGCGCTGTGGCTGCTGGACAAGGCCAAGGGCATCGAAGGCCCGCTGGGCTACAACGCCGACCTCTACACGCACGAAACCGCCACGGCCTTCCGCGACCGCTTCGTCGAGGTGCTGGACCAGCTCGCGGCGCGTCCGCAGGCCCGCCTCGAGGAGATCCTGGCCGGCGAAGGTTCGGCGAGCGCCGCGCACCTGCGTGCACTCGCGAGCCGGGCGCAGGCGCAGGAAAGCGAGGCGCGACTGGAAAGCGCCGCCATCCGCGAGGCGACACCCGCGCGCCTGCTGCTGCCCGAGCAGGCCAAGCTGGCGCAGATCTGGTCGAGCGCGCTCGGCATCGACGTGAACGACATCCGTGCCGACGACCACTTCTTCGACCTGGGCGGCGACTCGCTGATGGCCATGCGCGTGATGCAGCATGCCGAACCGGTGATTGGCTTTCGCATCGAAGCCCGGCGCTACGTGTTCGAAAGCCTGGCGCAGCTCGCGTCGGCCGAGTTCGCGCTGCCGGCGGCGCCTGCTGCGGCGCCCCCGGCCGAGCGGCCGGCGCCCGAGCGCAAGGGCCTGCTGGGCCGGATGTTCGGACTGGGACGGCGTTGACGGTGACCACAGCACAGCGTCTGCCCGATCCCTGGCAAGGGTGTGCCCTGTGGCGCATCGACCTGGGCGTCGCGGCCGCGCCTTCGGAGCTGGCCAGCCTCGATGCGCAGGAGCGCGCACGCGCGGCGCGCTTCGTCTTCGACGACGACCGCCGCCGCTACCAGGCCGCACACGCCGCGATGCGTGCGCTGCTCGCGCAGGCGGCGGGCCTGGGCGAGCCGTCCATGCTGCGCTTCGTGCACAACGACTTCGGCAAGCCGTCGCTGGCCGACGCACCCGGCTGCCATTTCAGCTTGAGCCACAGCGGCGATGCGGCGCTGCTGGCCATCGATGCCCACGCCCCTGTGGGCGTGGACGTCGAGATCGAGCGCGCGATGGACGACATCGACGCCATGGCGCAGGCCCACTTTACCCACGCCGAACGGGGCGCACTGCAGAACGCCGACCATGGAGCCCGTGCCAGCGTTTTTCTGCGCACCTGGACGCGCAAGGAAGCCTGCCTCAAGGCCATCGGCACGGGCCTGAGCGTCGATCCGCGGCAGCTCGAGACGGCCCGCGTCGACTCACCCGACGAGGCATGGCTCGACGACGCCACCCACGGCGCACGGGCCCTGTCCCTGCGGTCGGGCCGGCTGGCACCGGACCTGCTGTACTCGGTGGCGAGCACGCGGGCGCTGCGCCCGGCACGAGGGGTGTCCCGCCCGGCGGAGGCCTTCGCATGACGCCGCTCGTCTTCGGCCCCCCCGGCCGGCCACTGGTGGGCCTGTATCACCCTGCCGAAAGCCAGCGCGCGGCCAGGGCGGCCGTGCTGATGTGCGCCCCCTACGGCCACGAGGCCATGCGCAGCCAGCGCTTCTTCCGCGTGCTGGCCGACCGGCTGGCGCGTGCAGGCCTGTCGGTGCTGCGCTTCGACTACCACGCCACCGGCGACTCGCCGGGTGACGACACCGACGGCGACCTGGACGGCTGGCAGCGCGACATCGGTGCCGCGCACCAGGAGCTGCGGCGGCTGGCAGACACGCGGACCATCCTCTGGTTCGGCGCGCGGCTCGGGGCCACCATCGCTTTGATGGCCGCGCAGCACGAGCGCGCCGACCCGACGCGCATCGTGCTGTGGGACCTGGTGGTCGACGGCCGAGCCTACCTCGACGAGCTGCGCGCCGCCCATGTGGACGCGCTCGAGCAGTCCTTCTGCATCCCCGACCGCACGCTGCGCCAGCAGCTGGCCCGCGACCCCGACAGCTTCACCGACGGCCCGCTGGGCTTCGCGATGTCGGCGCGGCTGCGTGAGCAGATCCGGGCGATCGCGCCGGTGAACGTCACGGTCAGCGCCGGCAGCGATACCACGGTGTTCGCCGACCCCGACGACGAAGCCGTGCGCGAGTGGGTGCAGGCGCAGGTCGCGCGCGAGCTGCCGGTCACCCTGGCGCCTTTCCGCCATCCGCTGGTCTGGACCACCGACCCGCAACCCAACAACGCCATGGTGCCGGGAGAAGCGCTTCAGCGCCTCCTGGCCGAGTTGCGCGGCTGAGACTGGACGCCGCGCCCAAGTCCACGAGGATTCGACGCATGAAAGAGTTCCCGATCCTGTTCGGCCCCGAAGACGCCCCGTTGATGGGGATGGTGACCACGCCGGCCAGCGGCGACACCGCGCCCGTGGCATGCCTGATGCTCAACATGGGCGCGGGTTACCGCATCGGGCCGCGGCGCATCAACGTCAAGCTGGCGCGACGCCTGGCGCAGCACGGCATCAGCAGCCTGCGCATGGACCTGTCCGGGCTGGGCGACAGCAGCGCGCCCAAGGGGCAGGAACGATTCACGCAGCAGGCGGTGCTGGACCTGCAGGCGGCCATGAAGCTGCTGGAGACGACGCTGGGCATCCAGCGTTTCATCGTCATCGGGCTGTGTTCGGGCGGCGGGCGCGGCCTGTCGCTGGCCGAGGTCGATCCGCGCGTGGTCGGACTCTTCATGTTCGACAGCTACGCCTTTCCCGGCCGCCGTGCGCGCATCGAACGCGACCTGCGCCGCATGCTGGCGCTGGCGGGCAATGCCTCGGTCTACGGCAAGGTCGGGCGCTGGCTCAAGCGCAAGCTGGGCCCGAAGCAGCCTTCGGCGCAGCTCTTCGACGACGAACCGATCGAGGAGACCCAGCGTTATTTCGCGACCACCGTGAAACGACTGGTCGAGCGCGGCGTGGCCGTGTTCGTCATGTACACGGGCACGCTGCATGTGCGCGACCTGGGGCGCGACCAGCTCGGCCCGGTGGCGGCCGAGCCCTTTGCCCAGCAGCTCGAATACCGCTTCATCGGCGAGATCGACCACACGCTGACCTCGCTCGAGAGCCAGCAGACCTTCCTCGACGAAGTGAGCCATTGGGTGCGGAGCGTCGCCAGCGGGCGGCCCTCGTCGAAGCCGGCCGCGGGGGCGCAACCCGTGCAGCGGGCACCCGTCGTCGCCACCAAGGGCGCGTTGCCCGACATGGCCGCCGGGTGAGCGCGCGCCGGGGCGGCGCGGCGAGAGGTGCACAAGGGCGGCCCGCCTAGAATTGCCGGCCCGCCAGCCTCTGGATGAACCCCATGAACCGCTGCCTCACCCCGACGATTGCTCTCAAAAAGATAGCTGCCAGCGCAATACTGGCGGGCGTTTCAGGCCTTTTTGGCTTGAATGCGCTGGCCCAGAACCCGATCCCGCAGACGCAGAACGAAGCCGCCCTGGGCGGGCGCAACTTCCCGATCAACACCCTGCGCGGAAAGATGGTGGTCACCGGCTTTCCGGAAATGCAGCTGGACGGCATCGCCGAAAGGCTGGCGCCCGGCGCGCGCATCCGCAACACGCAGAACATGATCATCCAACCGGCCACCATCACCGGCCAGTACCTGGCGGTGAACTACCGCCGCGATGCGGCCGGGCTGGTGAGTGACGTGTGGATCCTCACGCCGACCGAGGCCAGCGCCGAACGTGCGCAGTTGAACAAGCCGTTCCTGAACTTCTGGCCCTTCGTCTCCGCCGCCGAGAACGAAGCGCGCTGAGCCCGCGCAGTCCGCGCGACCGTTTTTCCAAGCCAAAAGTGGCCGCAGCGCCCGCCAGTCGGGCGCGAGCAGCTATTGATTTCATAGCAACGGGAGTTGCACCATGACCACCTCCATCCCCCCTTCCCGCAAGGTCTTCATCAAGACCTTCGGCTGCCAGATGAACGAGTACGACTCGGACAAGATGGCCGACCTGCTCGCCGCCGCCGAGGGCTACACGCCCACGCAGGACGTGGAGGAAGCCGACCTGATCCTCTTCAACACCTGCTCGGTGCGCGAGAAGGCGCAGGAGAAGGTGTTCTCCGACCTCGGCCGCGTGCAGCACCTGAAGGCCAAGGGCGTGAAGATCGGCGTCGGCGGCTGCGTCGCCAGCCAGGAGGGCGACGCCATCATCCAGCGCGCGCCCTACGTGGACGTGGTGTTCGGCCCGCAGACGCTGCATCGCCTGCCCGAGATGCTGGCGCGGCGCGACGCCGAGAAACGCCCGCAGGTGGACATCTCCTTCCCCGAGATCGAGAAGTTCGACTACCTGCCGCCCGCGCGCGTCGAGGGCGCGACGGCCTACGTGTCGATCATGGAAGGCTGCTCCAAGTACTGCAGCTACTGCGTGGTGCCCTACACCCGCGGCGAGGAGGTCAACCGCCCGCTCGACGACGTGCTGGTGGAAGTGGCGGGCCTGGCCGACCAGGGCGTGCGCGAGATCACGCTGCTGGGCCAGAACGTGAACGCCTACCGCGGCCGGATGGGCCACGGCGTCGCCGGTGAAGGACTGGCCGAGATCGCCGACTTCGCGCTGCTCATCGAGTACATCGCCGAGATTCCCGGCATCGAGCGCATCCGCTACACGACCAGCCACCCGAACGAGTTCACGCCGCGGCTGATCGACGCCTACGCCAAGGTGCCGCAGCTGGTGAGCCACCTGCACCTGCCGGTGCAGCACGGCAGCGACCGCATCCTGATGGCGATGAAGCGCGGCTATACGGCCATGGAATACAAGAGCACGATCCGCAAGTTGCGCGCGATCCGCCCGCAGCTGGCCCTGTCGAGCGACTTCATCGTCGGCTTTCCGGGCGAGACCGAAGATGATTTCGCCAGGATGATGAAGCTCATCGAAGACGTCGGCTTCGACGCCAGCTTCAGCTTCATCTTCAGCCCGCGCCCCGGCACGCCGGCCGCGCAACTGCACGACGACACGCCGCACGAGGTCAAGCTGCGCCGTCTGCAGCACCTGCAGAAGGCCATCGACGACAACGTGCGCCGCCTGTCGGACGCGCTGGTCGGCACCAGGCAGCGCATCCTCGTCGAAGGGCCGTCGAAGAAGAACGCCGCCGAGATGATGGGCCGCACCGACTGCTTCCGCGTCGTCAACTTCGAGGCGCCCTCGCATCTGGTCGGGCAGATGGTGGACGTGAAGGTCACCCGCTCGCTGTCGCATACGCTGCGGGGCGAGCTGGCATGAGAGACGGGCAGGCGAACGCAGAGGGCGCAGAGATTCCGCAGAGGCCTCAGAAGAAATTCATGAAGGTTTTTTCTGCGCGACCTCTGCGCCCTCTGCGTTCGGCCGTCCGTCTTTGCATCGAAGAAAGCTGCCGCTGATGCCCACCCGTCACCGCGCGCGCGGCTCCTTCCAGCAACTGCTGCTCTTCGCCTTCCTGCTCATCACCGCGCTGCTCCTCGGCGTGGTGCTGCGCGCGGTGTCGCAGTACGACAAGCTGATCGTGCAGAGCCGTGATGCCGCACGCAGCGCGCTGCAGCTGTCGGGCGCGGCGCAGACGCTGGCCGAGCGCAGCGCGGCCATGGAACGCTCGGGCCGCCAGTCGCTGGTGCTCAACGACGCGGTGCTGCGCCGCCGCTTCAACGATGCCTCACGCGATGCGCAGGCAGTCGTGCAGCGGCTGGTCGACAACGGACTGCTGCCGCAGTCGGCAGAGCAGTGGCGGGCGCAGCTCGAAGTGATCGAGGGGCTGATGAGCGGGCCGCAGGACACGGCCCTCTCGCGCGAGGGCTCGATGGCGATCCAGTTCCGGGAGCTGGACACGCTCAACACGCAGATTGCCCAACAGGCGCAGTTCCTGATCGAGACGCAGAACAACGCCCTGGCCGAGCGGCTGGAGCGCGCGCGGCGACGGCTCATGCAGCAGGTGATCGCCGCCAGCGGACTGGCGATCGCCATGTCGCTGGCCTTCGGCATCTGGCTGGCCCGGCCCTTCAAGCGGCTGGAACGCGCGATCCACGGCCTGGGCGAGAACCGGCTCGAGGAGCCCATCGACATCCGCGGCCCGTCCGACGTGCGGCGCGTGTCGCAGGAGCTGGACTGGCTGCGCCTGCGCCTCATGGAGTTGGATGCCGACAAGGCACGCTTCCTGCGACACGTCTCGCATGAACTCAAGACGCCGCTGGCCGCGCTGCGCGAGGGCGTGTCGCTGCTGGAAGACGGCGTGACGGGCGCCTTGACACCCGCCCAACGCGAGGTGGCGCAGATCCTGAACCAGAACACGCTGGCGCTGCAGGGCCAGATCGAGGCGCTGCTGCGCTTCAACGCCGCCGCCTTCGAGGCACGCCAGCTGAGCCGCCAGCGCACGCCGCTGCTGGCCTTGATCGAGCAGCAGATCGAAGCACAGCGCCTGCAGTGGCAGGCGCAGGGCCTGACGGTGCGCGCCGAGGGCGAGCCGCTCACGGTGGTGGTGGACCCGGTGAAGATCGGCACCGTGCTGGCCAACCTGCTGTCCAACGCCATCCGCTTCTCGGCGCGCGGCGGCACGATCCAGTTCACCGTGTCCAGCACCGTCGACCTCGCGATCATCGAGGTCGCCGACGCCGGGCCGGGCATCGCCGCCGACGACCGCGACCGCATCTTCGAGCCTTTCTTCCGCGGCGAGCGCCAGCCCGAACATGCCGTCAAAGGCACTGGCATCGGCCTGTCCATCGTGCAGGAGTACATTGCAGCCCATGGCGGGCGGATCGAGCTGCTGCACAACAGCGCATCCGATGGCCCCGGTGCACGTTTCCGCATCGAGCTGCCGCGCTCCGCCTGAGCCCCCCCATTCCCCACACCATGCTGCATCCGATCGCTCGCAGATCCTCCGCCGCCGTGGCCCTGGCCGTGCCCTTGCTGCTGCTGGCAGGCTGCGCCACGCCCACTCCGCCCGCGCCGGCTCCGGCGCCCGCGGCAAAGCCGGCCACGCCACCCGCGCCGGCCGCGCCCCCACCGATCCTGCCCGTGGAGGCAGAGCCGAGGGCCCCCGCCACGCAACTGATGCCGCCCTCTCCCGGCCCCATCGGCGGCATGCTGGCCTACGCGGACCGCGTTCGCGGGTTGTCCTCCAACGAACTGCAGGCCGAAATCACTCGCCTGGGCGAGCCGGGCGACGTGCCGGCGCTGCAGATGCAGCTGGGCTTGGCGCTGTCGCAGACGCGCTCCTCGCCGGACCTCGCGCGCGCCCTGGGCCTCATGCAGCGGGTCGCAGCAAACAGCACGGCCGAAGGGCTGGCCCTGCAGCCGCTGGCCCGGCTGCTCGCCTCGCGCTACCTGGAGCAGCGCCGCGTGGAGGACGACCGCGACCGGCAGGTGCAGCAACTGCGCGAGGCGCAGCGCCGCATCGACCAGCTCAATGACCGCATCGAGGCACTGCGCGCCATCGAGCGCAGCTTCAGCCGCCCGACCACGCCTGCGCCCGCACCGGCGCCCAACGGCACCAAGCCCTGAGGACGACCGGATGGCCGACTCGCCCGCAGCACCCGGCAATGGCGCCCGCATCCTCGTCGTCGACGACGACGCCGACCTGCTGCGCCTGCTGTCGCTGCGCCTGCAGGGCGCCGGCTACCAGGTCACGGCCGTGACCTCGGCGGAGTCGGCCTTGACGCAGCTGGAGATCGAGCATCCGCGCCTCGTGCTCAGCGACGTCAAGCTGCCGGGGCGCGACGGGCTGCAGCTCTTCGACGAGATCCGCAAGCGGCACCCGACGCTGCCCGTCATCCTGCTCACGGCGCACGGCACGATCCCCGACGCAGTGGAAGCGACGGCGCGCGGCGTGTTCACCTACCTCACCAAGCCCTACGAGGCGCGGGAGCTGCTCGACAAGATCCAGCAGGCGCTGGCGCTGGGCGCGCCCGCGGCCACACCCGCTGCGGCGGGCGACGAGAGCTGGCGCAGCGAGATCGTGAGCCGGTCCAGCCGCATGGCCGAGGTGCTGGCCGAGGCCCGGATGGTGGCCAAGACCGACGCCAGCGTGCTGCTGCGCGGCGATTCCGGCGCCGGCAAGGAAGTGCTCGCGCGCGCCATCCACAAGGCCAGCGACCGCGCCAAGAAGCCCTTCGTCGCCGTCAATTGCGGTGCCATCCCCGAAGCGCTGCTCGAGTCGGAGCTGTTCGGCCACGTCAAGGGCGCCTTCACCGACGCGCACGCCAACCACAAGGGGCTGTTCCAGCAGGCCGATGGCGGCACGCTGCTGCTCGACGAGATCGGCGACATGCCACCCGCGCTGCAGGTCAAGCTGCTGCGCGTGCTGCAGGAGCGGGCCGTGCGGCCGGTGGGGTCGACCCAGACCTTTCCGGTGGACGTGCGCATCATCTCGGCAACGCACCGCGACCTGGACGTGGCGATGGAAAGCGGACAGTTCCGCGAAGACCTGTACTACCGGCTGAACGTCGTCACGCTCACCCTGCCCACGCTTAGCGCAAGGCGCGAGGACATCCCGCTGCTGGCCAACCACTTCCTGCAGCGCCTGGCCGGCAAGTACGGCAAGCGGCTCTCGGGCTTCGCGCCCGAGGCCCTGAAAGCGCTGACCACCGCCGCCTGGCCGGGCAATGTGCGGCAGCTGTTCAACGTGGTCGAGCAGGTGTGCGCACTGTCGAGTTCGCCGCTGATTCCGCTCGCGCTGGTCCAGCGCGCCCTGCGGGTGCCGTCGGTGGAAGTGCAAACCTACGCCGAAGCCAAGCAGCGTTTCGAGCGCGAGTACCTGGTGGGCCTCTTGAAACTCACCGATGGCAACGTCGCCGATGCCGCGCGGCTGGCGGACCGCAACCGCACGGAGTTCTACCGGCTGCTGCAGAAGCATGAGCTCACTCCGGGCCACTTCAAGGCCGAGGGTGTCGCCGGGGTGGGAGACGCTGTCGCCGAGTAGCGACAGGGCTAAGTGATTGATTTCATTGGAAATCGACCTGGCGCGAGCTGGACTTGTCGGGCTGTGGCGACAGAAACAGGGGTTTTGCGGCCTCTGGCCCGAAAAAGAGCCCGAAACCACCCAAAAAATCGACCCAAGTCGTTGATTTAAAAAGAAAAAAAGGCTCTGGCACAGGCTTTGCAGCCTAGTGGGCATGAGCACTCTCACCAGCCCCTCTTTCGCACTGCGTCCGCAGCGCGATGGCGCGCGTCAGAAATACATTCACGCCGCGCGGCCCCGCGCCGCCGGCCAGGCCCTCGGCGCGCTGAGCGCGGCCAGCGGCACCGCCCCGGACAGCGTGTTCAAGCGCTTCCCGTCCATCGGCGACACCCCCTCCTCGTCCAAGCAACGTTGGTAAGAAGGACTGCGTCCATGAAGCCGAACGAATTCTCTCAACTGAAGGTCCTGACCCCGGCCGACTTCTCGCACCGCAGCCCGGTGCGCGAAGAGCGCCACCCGAACTCGGTCACGGCCCCGCCGGTCAACCGGGGCTCGATGACGCCGCGCCCGTGGCGCGGCTTCTGGAACAGCATCGGCACCGCCTTGCTGCTCAAGCTCGGCGCGGGCGGCCGTCAGGCGGCGCCCGAAGTCGCCCAATTCCCCAAGCAGCCCTGGGAGCGCGCCGCCAAGCAGCGCCGCGCGGTCTTCATGCTGCTGGCCGTGCTCAGCACGGTGATGGCCTCGACGCTTTTCGCGCAGGTGCAGCCCGACTACGACAACCTCTGGCTCGAATACGGCCAGATCGGGCTGTACGGCCTGCTGTCGGGCTGGGTCGTGACCGGCTTCGTCACGGCGCTGATGGGCTTTTATGTCTCCGTGCGCGGTGACAGGCACGCGCTGTCGGCCAAGCAGGTGGCAAACCATCCGATGAACCCCGACGCACGCACGGCGATCATCATGCCGATCTGCAACGAGGACGTCGCCACTGTCTTCGCCGGGCTGCGCGCCACCTGCGAATCGGTTGCCAACACCGGCCACGCGCAGCAGTTCGACGTCTTCGTGCTGTCGGACAGCTACAACCCCGACATCGCCAAGGCCGAACGTGCCGCCTGGGAAGAGTTGCGCGCCGCCCTGGCCGAGCATCCGAACCAACCGCAGGTCGAGGTGTACTACCGCCTGCGCACCCGCCGCACGCACCGCAAGGCCGGCAACGTGGCCGATTTCTGCCGCCGCTGGGGCAAGGACTACCGCTACATGGTCGTCCTCGACGCCGACTCGGTGATGAGCGGCGACTGCCTGACCTCGATGGTCAAGCTGATGGAAGCCAACCCGAGCGCCGGCATCATCCAGACCGCCACGCAGGCCATCGGCCATGTGACGCTGCACGCTCGCGCCCAGCAATTCGCCAGCCGCGTGACCGGCCGCCTGTTCACCCTGGGCATGCAGTTCTGGCAACTCGGCGAGTCGCACTACTGGGGCCACAACGCGATCATCCGCGTCGAGCCCTTCATGAAGCACTGCGCGCTGGCCCCGATCAAGGGCACCGGCGGCATGTCGGGCGGCATCATGTCGCACGATTTCGTCGAGGCTGCGCTGATGCGCCGTGCCGGCTACCACGTGTGGCTGGTGTCTGACCTGGTCGGCAGCTACGAGCAACAACCGCCGGACCTGCTGGCCGAACTCACCCGCGACCGCCGCTGGTGCCAGGGCAACCTGCAGAACGCCCGCCTGATGGCCGAACCCGGCATCGCCCCGGTCCACCGCGCGATGTTCGTCACGGGCACCATGGCGTACGTGTCGGCGCCCCTGTGGCTGGCCTTCCTCACCCTGGGCACCGCCCTGTGGCTGACCGGCTCGAGCCTGGTCGAGCACTGGATGGTGATGCCGATGGAATTGGCTGGCCTGTGGCTGTGGACGCTGTGCCTGCTGTTCCTGCCCCGCATTCTTGGCCTGACCGCCGTGCTGATGCGCGGCGAGCAGAAGCAGTACGGCGGCGTGGCCAGCCTGCTCAAGAGCGCCGTGCTCGAGAGCGCCATGGCGATCGTCCAGGCCCCCGTGCGCATGCTGGCGCATTCGCTCTTCGTGGTCGTGGCGCTGACCGGCATCAAGCTGGAGTGGAAGTCGCCTCCGCGGGAAGCCGCCGCCGTCCCGTGGCGCGAAGCCGCCGCCCGCCTGCTGCCGATGAGCGGCATCGTGGCGGCCCTGGGTGTGGCCGTGGCCCTCATCGACGCCAGCGCCCTGGTGTGGCTGATGCCCGTCGCCCTGCCGCTGCTGCTGGCCATCCCGATGGCCGTCGTGACCAGCCAGATCGCCCTGGGTACCAGCATGCGCGAAGCGAACTTCCTGCTGATTCCGGAAGAGTCGCGTTCGCCGGCCGTGCTGCGCCGCGCCTGGATGCATGCCGACCGCCTGGCCCAGCCGAAGTCGCTGTTGGCCAGCTGATGCTACGGAATCGATAGCTGCCGGCGCCCGCCTGGCGGGCGTTTCAGCCCGATTCGGCACCCAAAGAAAAAGCCCGCTTGAGCGGGCTTTTTCTTTGGGGCTCTACGGCGCTCAGTGTGGATGCCGATGCCCTATTTGGCCAAGGCCTTGAGCGCCAGCTTGATGCCCTCGCTCACGCCCACGTCCTTGGGCAGGGTCTTGAGCGTGGCTGCGGCTTCCTTGTCGCTGTAGCCGAGTGCGAGCAGCGCCTGCAGGATGTCGGCCTGCGCGTCGCTGGCCGGTTGCGCGGAGCCCGAACCGGCACCCAGCGCGTCACCCAGCTTGCCCTTGAGCTCGAGCAGCAGGCGCTCCGCGGTCTTCTTGCCGATGCCCGGAATCTTGACCAACCGGCCCGCTTCCTGGAGCGACACCGCCTGCGCCAGCTCGTTCACGTTCATGCCCGAGAGCACGCCCAGCGCCGTACGCGGCCCCACGCCGGCGATCTTGATGAGCTGACGGAACGCCGCCCGCTCGTCGGCCGTGCCGAAGCCGTAGAGGATCTGCGCGTCCTCTCGCACCACGAAATGCGTGAGCAACGACACCTTCTCGCCCACCTGCGGCAGGTTGTAGAAGGTGCTCATCGGCACGTCGACCTCGTAGCCCACGCCATGGCAGTCGATGACGACCTGGGGCGGGTTGCGTTCGGAGAGGGTGCCGGTGAGTTTGCCGATCATGGGATCAAGGGGATGTCCACGCGTAGTAGGCGATGCCTTCGTCGTGGAACTGGGGGTACTTGGCGATCACGTTCGCCCGTTCGGTACCGCTGATCGTATAGAAGTGCGTCTCGGTCTGGACGTTGTAGAAGCGGTACATGGGCGACGCCGTGCCGCCCGCGCCACCGTTGACATACCAGGCCACGCCCTCATAGGAGAACTGCGCATACTTTGCGCGTACCTGATCGCGTTCCTGGGCACTCACCGTGAAGAAGTGGGCGCCGGTCTTGGTGTTGTAGAAGCGATAGACCGGCGTCGTGCTCGCACTTTGCGAAGCGTCGGCGTAGAAGCCGATGCCCTCGTACGAGTACTGCGGGTACTTGGCGCGCACGCTGTCGCGCTCGGCTGTGCTCACCGTGTAGAAGTGGGTTCCGGTCTTCGTGTTGTAGAAGCGATAGATCGGCACGTGCGAGCCAGGCGTGGTCGGCGTCGTCGGCGTGGTGGTCGGCGTGCCGCCGAGCCATTGGTAGAGTGCGGCGTTGTACGCCACGTCGAAGCGGCCGAAGTATTCGTTGTCGTTCGGCGCCGAGCAGGACGAGAAGCCGCCGTACAACTGCCCCACGAGGTAGGGCGTGCCGTTGGTGTTCATGAACAGCCCGCCGCCGCTGCTGCCACCCAACGTGGTACCGACACTCCAGTTCACGCGCAGGAAGTTGGACGGGGTGGAAAAGATGCATGCGCCGGAGGAATTGAATTGAGGGCAGGCCGAGATCGGTCCGGTGGACACCCCGCTGCTGTACTGCTGCCAGCCCCCGCCCGGGTTGCTGATGCTGAAGACGGTTTGTGTGCCTGACAAGCCCCCCGGTGCCGAAGCGGCATAGCGAACCCCAGCGGGCGGCATGCCGTAGAGCCGCAGGAAGCTGGTGTCGGTCTGGCTGCTGTTGTACAGCAGCGCCGCGCCGGTCTTCGTGCGGATCGCCGCAGGCGAGATCACCGGACTGTTGCAACCGGCCGAGCGATAGAACCAGTAGGTCGCCAGGCTGCTGGCGGAGGTCTGGGACGAGATGCAGTGGTTCGCGGTCAGCAGGTAGGGCGTACCGGACGACCTGTCATCGTTCATCAGCGTCCCGGTGCAGACGTACGTCCCGCTTCCGAGCTGGAAATCGAGTTGTGCTACAGCCTGCGAGCTGGCACTCACGCCCTGTTCGCCGAGATAGCAGTTCACATCCTTCGTGCACGACCCCGCCGCCTGCTGGAGGCTGGCAACGTCCTTGGCATCGAGGTAGATGTGCGACAGCGCAGGCACCGCCACCTCGACCGTGTCCGTGGGCACACCGGGCGGCACCTCGAACTCGACCGTGACGGCATCGCCGCCCAGGTTGGGCGACCACCAGGTGTGCGCGTCCTCGCCGGTGTCGCCGGCGTCCAGGTTGCGCTGGATCGTGGCCTGGATCTCCTGGGCCGCCACCTGGTAAGCCTCGTTGCTGCCATCGGTGTGGAAACGCACCAGCCCGCCCAGCGGCAGGCTGTAGACCCGCAGGCCGACGCGCACGCCGAGCGCGCCTTCCGACTGGAAGCGCAACGCCGCCACCTTGCCGCCGCGGCGCGACGGCCGCCAGTCGAGTTGGGCCGCCACGCGCGCCTGATCGGCGGTGTCCTGCAACTCACGCCCCGTCCCGATGCGCACCGGCACGGGACCGCTCGTGCTCGCCTTCTGAAGCGGCACGTCCGCGGCGGACAGCACGCCGAGCCGGATCTGGCGCGCCGGCGGGGCGTCCTGGGCGTCACGGCCCACGAAGGGGGTCACGTCCGTGGTCTGGGCACCGTCGCTGATCCGGCCCTCGATGAGTCGGGTCGGCTGACTGCCGGCGCCGGCGCCCGCCGAGGTGCCCGCGGGCAGCGTCGCGGCGGGCAAGAACTCTGCGGATGCAGGCTGCGTCGCGGTCGCCGTTTCCGGCGCCGCGGCCGACTGGGCGACTCCGGCCACGCCACCGCCCCCGGATCCTCCGCCGCAGCCCGCCAGCACCAGCACCGCAGCCAGACCGACTGCCACCCATTCCCTGCTCGTTCGCATGGTTCACTCCCGAAATTCGTCAACCCGGCCGATTCTCGTTCATGAAACAGCTTCTTACATCCTCCATTCGCGGGGATGCGACAGCGTCGCGCATTGCGTCACACCAACGCGCCGGCCACCGGGTGCCTATCATGCGCAACCTCCAACGCCTGTCTTTGGCCCCCCTTGCTCCTCCGCCACACCTTCACCCCCCCCAACAACACCCGCCTGTCCCACCTGTGCGGCCCGCTGGATGCCCACCTTCGGCAGATCGAGGACGCGCTGGGCGTGAAGATCGCGCACCGGCACGAGGCTTTCAAGGTCGACGGACCCAAGGCCAAGGCCGAGCGGGCCATGGAAACGCTGCAGGCGCTCTACGAGATCGCGCAGCGGCCGATCGACGCGGCGGTGGTGCAGCTCACCCTGGCGGGCGACAGCAGCATGGCCGAGGACGAGGACGGCGCGATGACGCTGGCCACCCGGCGCGCCAACCTGCGCGCGCGCACGCCCAACCAGAGCGTCTACCTAGACAACATCGCGAACCACGACATCACCTTCGGCATCGGGCCGGCCGGCACGGGCAAGACCTACCTGGCCGTCGCCTGCGCGGTCGATGCGCTGGAGCGCTCCGCCGTGCAGCGCATTGTGCTCACCCGTCCGGCCGTCGAGGCGGGCGAGCGCCTGGGTTTTCTGCCGGGCGACCTGACGCAGAAGGTCGATCCCTACCTGCGCCCGCTGTACGACGCGCTCTACGACTTGATGGGCTTCGAGAAGGTGGCCAAGGCCTTCGAGCGCAACGCGCTGGAAATCGCGCCGCTGGCCTTCATGCGCGGGCGCACGTTGAACAACGCCTTCGTCATCCTCGACGAGGCGCAGAACACCACGCCCGAGCAGATGAAGATGTTCCTCACGCGCATCGGCTTCGGCAGCAAGTGCGTGGTCACGGGCGACGTGAGCCAGATCGACCTGCCCAAGACGCAGACCAGCGGCCTGATCGACGCCGAGCGCGTGCTCAAGCGCGTGCAGGGCCTGGCGTTCACGCACTTCAACAGCGGCGACGTGGTGCGCCACCCGCTGGTGGCGCGGATCGTGGATGCCTACGACGCCACGCGCAAGCGCCACTGAGGCTGCGGTTGCTATGCAATTGATAGCTACCCGCGCAGGCAGGACGGGCGCTGGCGCCCTTTTCTCTTCGAAAGTGCCTTGACCGTGGCGTTGCCCGACCTGTCCCTGTCGCTGCAGTTCGGCCGCTTCGACGGTGTCGCCCGGCACCGCGCCGCGCTGCCGCGGCACCGCGTGGCGCGCTGCATCCGCCATGCGCTGGCGCTGCCCGGCGAGCTGACGGTGCGCATCGTCGATGCGGAGGAAGGCCAGCGCCTGAACCGCGAGTTTCGCGGCAAGGACTACGCCACCAACGTTCTGACCTTCGACTACGCGCAGTCACCGATGGTCATGGCCGATCTGGTGCTGTGCGCGCCCGTCGTCGCGCGCGAAGCCAGCGAACTGCGGATCACGCTCGCCAACCATTACGCCCACCTGCTGGTGCACGGCACGCTGCACGCGCAAGGCTGGGACCACGAGACCGGCGAGGCCGACGCCGAAGCCATGGAAGCGCGCGAGATCGAGATCCTGGCCGGCCTCGGCGTGCGCAACCCCTACCGACAGCGCTGAGACGCCGTGGCCGACGACCCGGGCGACGGCCCCGACGACTGGCTGCCGCGCTGGCTCCCCTTGCTGAAGGCCAGCGCCGCCGACGCCGCCGGCGCCCCGGTGCTCGAGCTGGGCTGCGGACCCGGCCGCGACACGGCCATGCTGGTCGGCGCCGGGCTGTCGGTCGTCGCCCTCGAACTCTCGACCGCACGGCTGGACGAAGCCCGGCAACGCGTGCCCGCCGGTGCGAGCTTCCACACGCAGGACATCCGCGCCCCCTTCCCGCTCGACGCGTCGTCGGGCCGTGCCGGTGCGGTGCTGGCGAGCCTGTCCCTGCACTACTTCGACTGGCCCGAGAAGCTGCGGCTGGTGGCGCGCATCCGCCAGACGCTGCAGCCCGGCGGCCTGCTGGTGTGCCGGCTGAACTCGGTGCATGACCTGCACCACGGCGCGCAGGCCGGCACGCCCATCGACGCGGCGGACCCGCTCTTCGTGCATGTCGACGGCTGGGACAAGCGCTTCTTCGACCGGCCGCAGGTCGAGGCGCTGTTCGCCCGCGGCTGGCATTGGCATCACCTCGAAGAACGCACGGTGATGCGCTACCGCCTGCCCAAGGTCCTGTGGGAGGCCGTGCTCACGCGCGACGGCGACTAGGGCCAGTTAACGCTATGCAAGGGGATCGCGTTGCCTCGCCCAGGGGCTGGATGCAAGGCGCCTGCGCGCAGCAAGGCCGAGGCCTTGCAAGCGCGGGCAACGCCGCAGACGGCCCCTGGGCGCAGCAACCCGAAGGGAAGCTCATCACAGCCCGCCCCTCGGCGTTGCGCTCCTTGTGCGTGTGCACACACGCACGGCGTCGCGCGCCTTGATGGGCGGCTGTGATGAGCTTCGCGACCCCTTGCATAGCGTCAACAGGCCCTAAGCCCCGAACCGGGCTGCAGCGCCCGTCCCGCTTGCGCGAGCAGCTATGAAATCTGTAGCGGGATGGTGACCGGCCCGTCGTTCACCAGATGCACCTTCATGTCGGCCGCGAAGATGCCGGTCGCCACGTCGGGATGCGCGGCGCGGGCCTGCGCCACGAACAGGTCGTAGAGCCGGCGCGCGTCGTCGGGCGGCGCCGCGCCGGTGAAGCTGGGCCGGTTGCCGCCGCTCACGTCGGCGGCCAGCGTGAACTGGCTCACCAGCAGCAGGCCGCCGCCCACGTCCTGCACGCTGCGGTTCATCTTGCCCGAACTGACAGCCCCCCGGCTCGCCACTGCGTGTGCTTCGCCACCCCCCGAGGGGGAGGCGCTGCCGCCTTGGGGCGGCCCGGCGGCGACAGCCTCATCACTGAAGATCCGCAGCCTCAGGATCTTGCCCAGCAGGCGCTCGCCGGCGGCCTCGGTGTCGCCCCGCTCGGCGCACACCAGCACCAGCAGGCCATGGCCGATGCGCCCGACCACCTCGCCGTCGACCTCCACGCGCGCCTCGCTCACGCGCTGCAGCACGGCCTTCATGCCGCACCTCCGCCACCCGCCTCGGTCCGCGCATGGCCGTCGAGCTGCACCGCGCGCGCCTCCATGGTCAGCGGCAGCAGTTGCAGGGTGACGCGCAGGCCGGGCACGGCGTCCATCAGCGCCTGCTCCACGCCGTCGCGCAGCGCGGCCGCGCGCTGCAGCGACCAGTCGCCCGGCACGTGCATGTGCAGGTCGGCGAAGCGGCGCTGCCCGGCGCGGCGCGTGATGATGTCGTCGAAGCGCAGCTGCGGCCCTTCGGGCACGCGGGCGACGAAGCGCGCCAGCGCGGCGTGCAGGGCCTCCTGCGCCTCGGGTTCCAGTGCCTGGTCCATCAGGCCCTGGCTCGAGCGCCACACCAGGTGCGCGCCCTCGCGCACGATGTTCAGCGCCACGCCCAGCGCCAGCACCGAGTCCAGCCACAGCCACCCCGTGGCCAGCACGGCCAGCAGCCCGACGACCACGGCGGCCGAGGTCCACACGTCCGCCATCAGGTGGCGACCGTCGGCCTCCAGCGCGATCGAGCGATGCTCCTTGGCGGCGCGGAACAGCAGGAAGGCCAGGCCGGCGTTGAAGGCCGAGCTCACGATCGACAGCGCCAGGCCCCAGCCCAGTTGCTCCAGCGGGTGCGGGTGGATCAGGCGGTCGATGGCGGCCCAGCCGATCGCCACCGCGGCGCCGATGATCAGGATGCCTTCGAAGCCGGAGGAGAAGTACTCCGCCTTGTGGTGGCCGTAAGGATGCTCGTCGTCGGCCGGTCGGGTGGCGATGGTCACCATGCCGAGCGCGAACACCGCGCTCGCCAGGTTGACGAAGGACTCCATCGCGTCGGAGATCAGGCCCATCGAATGCGTGATGTACCCGGCCCAGCCCTTGAGCACGATGGTGACGAGCGCCACGACCACCGACAGGCGCAGCAGCGCCTTCGGGCTCATGGAAGTGCGCGGAGCGGATGAAGGAACGGACGGCACGGCAGCCTGTGGTGCGGGAGGGGACGGGCCGCGGATTATCCGGCCCCCGCCGCGCCGCCAGGGCGCCTCGCGTACCATTGCGCCCCTCTCGGCTTCCCCTGGAGACACCGCATGTCTTTCCGCCTGTTGCCTGGCCTCGCCGTCTGCGCGCTGCTCCTGGCCAGCGCGGCGGCCGGGGCGCAGACCGCGCCCGCCGCTGCCACCACGCCCCCCGCGGTCGCCACGCCTGCACCTGCAGCCGCACCGGCCGCCGATGTGCACGCCGGCTTCATCAAGTCCGTGCAGGGAGAAGTCCACGTGCTCAGCGCCGGCGGCGACACGCGGCTGGCCAAGCCGGGCGACCGCGTCTCGCCCATCGACCGCATCTCCACCGGCCCCGCCAGCGCCGCCAGCCTGGTGCTGCGCGACGGCACGGCACTGGTCCTCGGCCCCGATTCGCGGCTGGATCTCAAGCAGTTCCATTTCGACTCGACCACGCAGGACGGCGGGCTGCTCGTCTCGCTGCTGCGCGGCTCGCTGCGCATGGTCAGCGGCCTGATCGGCAAGACCAACCCCGACGCGGTGCGCGTGGACACGCAGACCGCCACCATCGGCATCCGCGGCACGGACTTCATCGTCACGGCCGACGCCCAGCCGTGATGACGATGCGCCGCCGAATCGCCCTGGCCGCAGGCTGCGCCCTCGCCGTGCTGCTGGGTGCCTGTTCGACGCCGGCCACGCGGGTGGTGCTGCTGCCGCAGGCCGACGGCCGGCCGTCGGCCGTGGTGGTGCGGGCCAAGGGCGGCGAGCAGACGCTCGACAAGCCCTACCAGCGCGCCACTGCGGCTGTCGGCGCCACCGGTGCGCCGGTGGTCGATGCAGCCGACCCGGCCCAGGTCCGCAGGGACAACGCCACCCTGTTCGACCTGATGCCGCCGGGGCCGCAGCGCTACACCGTCTACTTCGACGCCGGCGGCACGGTCCTGACCGAAGCCTCGCAGCGCACGCTGCAGGAAATGCTGGCGGCGGCGGCCGCCCGGCCGGGGGCCGACATCGTGGTCACCGGCCACACCGACACGGTCGGCACCGGGCCGCAGAACGACCTGCTCTCGCGGCGCCGCGCTGAGGAGCTGCGGCAGCTCCTGATCCAGCGCGGTTTTCCGGGCCAGCGCATCGAGGCGGCGGGCCGCGGCGAGCGCGACCTGGCCGTGCCGACGGCCGACGAGGTCGACGAACCGCGCAACCGCCGCGTGACGATCGAGGTGCGCTGAGCACGTCCGTGGCACGCGCCGCATGACAGAAGGGGCCCGAGGGCCCCTTTTGTCATTCACGCCGAATTTTTTGAATGAAATCGGGCTCCAGCGCCCGTCCTGCCTGCGCGAGCAGCTATCAAAAGATGAGCAACTCGCGCGGTTCGCCAGAAATCATGCGAGGTGCACGCGCGCGAACTTGCGCTTGCCCACCTGCACCACGTAGCTGCCGGCGCCCAGCTTCAGGCCTTTGTCGCTCACCACGGCCGAATCGATGCGCACCCCGCCGCCGTCGATCAGGCGGTTGCCCTCCGAGGTCGAGGGCGCGAGATTGGCTTGCTTGAGCAGCTGTGCAATGCCCAGCGGCGCGCCCGACAGCGTCACTTCGGGAATCTCGTCCGGCACGCCGCCCTTGCTGCGGTGGATGAAGTCCTGCTCGGCCGCTTCGGCTGCCTGCGCGCTGTGGAAGCGCGCCGTCAGCTCCTTGGCCAGCAGCACCTTGGCGTCCTTGGGGTTGCGCCCGCCCGCCACCTCGGCCTTCAGCGCGGCGATCTCCTCCAGCGAGCGGAAGGACAGCAGCGTGTACCACTTCCACATCAGCTCGTCGGAGATCGACAGCGTCTTGGCGAACATGGTGTTCGCGTCCTCGCCGATGCCGATGTAGTTGTTCTTGCTCTTCGACATCTTCTCGACGCCGTCAAGGCCCTCCAGCAGCGGCATGGTCAGGATGCACTGCGGCTCCTGGCCGTACTCCTGCTGCAGGTGCCGGCCCACCAGCAGGTTGAACTTCTGGTCGGTGCCGCCGAGCTCGAGGTCGCTCTTGAGCGCCACCGAGTCGTAGCCCTGCATCAGCGGGTAGAGGAATTCGTGGACGGAGATCGACTGGCCGGCCTTGAAGCGCTTGTTGAAGTCGTCGCGCTCCATCATGCGGGCCACCGTGTACTTGGCGGCCAGCTGGATCATGCCGCGCGCGCCCAGCGGGTCGCTCCATTCGGAGTTGTAGCGGATCTCGGTCTTGGATTCGTCCAGCACCAGCTTGGCCTGGGCGAAGTAGGTTTCGGCGTTGGCGCGGATCTGCTCGGCCGTGAGCGGCGGCCGGGTGGTGTTGCGGCCCGACGGATCGCCGATCAGGCTGGTGAAGTCGCCGATCAGGAAGATCACCGTGTGCCCCAGGTCCTGGAGCTGGCGCATCTTGTTCAGGACCACGGTGTGGCCGAAGTGGATGTCCGGCGCCGTCGGGTCCAGGCCCAGCTTGATGCGCAGCGGCTGGCCGGTGGCCTCCGCGCGCTGGAGCTTCTTCACCCACTCGTCCTGCGGAAGCAGTTCGTCAGCGCCGCGGAGAGAAATTTCTAGCGCGCGTCCTACACCATCCGACGGCGGCCGACCAGTAACAAACTCGGGATTCATTTGGATTTTTGTGGGGAAAGCAACGACCGAAAGCTATACTCCGGCCGGTTTCTTGAGCGCTGCATTCTAAGCGCCGCTCCTTTTTCGCCCCGCCTGAAGACCTTCGTTGGCCCGCAACTTGCTGGCACAGGCGGTCGCCGAACCCGAGCTGGATTTCTGAGTTGTCCAAACTGATCAACGGCATCCTGGCCGCCGAGGAGCTTGTCGCTTCTCGCATTGCCACCACCGTCAAGACCTATCCGCGCCATCTGACAGCAGCCATCGCCGCAATGCTGCTGTGCGCCGGCGGTGGCGCCTTCGCGGTCGCCTCGCTGGGCCCGGACGCGTCCGACCTCCCCATCCACCAGGTGCTCGAGACCGTGGCCCCGTTGCCGGTCGCGAGCCAGGGCGAAGCGCTCGACGCGCTCAGCTTCACGCTGTTCCGCAGCGAGCAGAGCCGCTCGGGCGACACGGCCGAGGCGCTGCTCAGGCGCCTGGGCGTGAGCGACCCGGCCGCCGCCGCTTTCGTGCGCGGCAATGCCGAGGCCCGCGCCGCCTTCTTCAACCGCGTCGGCCGCACCCTCAACGCCGAGGTCGGGCAGGACAGCAGCCTGCGCAAGCTCACGGCGCGCTGGATTCCCGATGGTGACGGCGGCTTCAAGCGCTTCGTGGTCGAACGGCTCCCGGCCGGTTTCGTCGCCCGCACCGAGACCGACACGCTGACCCCGGGCACGCGCCTGGCCAGCGGCATCGTGCGCAGTTCGCTCTTCGCTGCCACCGACGTGGCCCGCATCCCCGACGCGGTCGCCAGCCAGCTGGCCGACATCTTCCAGGGCGACGTGGACTTCCGCCAGCTGCGCAAGGGCGACCGCTTCGCCGTGGTCTACGAGACCTTCGAGGCCGACGGCCAGACGATGCGCACGGGCCGCGTGCTCTCGGCCGAGTTCGAGAACAACGGCAAGACCTGGCAGGCCATGTGGTACCAGGAGCCCGGCCAGAAGGGGGGCTACTACCGCCCCAACGGCGACAGCCTGCGCAAGGCCTACCTGAGCTCCCCCGTGGAGTTCACCCGCGTGTCCAGCGGCTTCGCGATGCGCATGCATCCCATCCTGAACAGCTGGCGCCAGCACAACGGCATCGACTTCGCGGCGCCCACCGGCACGCCGGTGCGCACGGTGGGCGACGGTACCGTCGACTTCGCCGGCCAGCAGAACGGCTACGGCAACATCGTCATCATCGGCCACCGCAATGGGCAGCAGACGGCCTATGCGCACCTGTCGCGCATCGACGTCAAGGAAGGCCAGTCGGTGAGCCAGGGCCAGTCGATCGGCGCGGTGGGCATGACGGGCTGGGCGACCGGGCCGCACCTGCACTTCGAGTTCCGGATCAACGGCGAGTACCACGACCCGGCCACCATCGCCCAGCAGGATGGCGGCGTGCCGATCTCGGCCGCGGCGCGTCCCGCCTTCGAAAAGGTGGCCAAGGCCACGCGCACCGAGCTGGCGGCCGCCTTCTCGGTCGTGCAGGCCAGCGCCGACTGAGCGCCCCGGGGGCAGCCACAATCCGAAGCGCCGCTGTTGCGGCGCTTTTTTCTTTCCGGAGGACCTCGCCGTCATGGCCGCAGAACTCTTCATCGGGCTGATGTCCGGCACCTCGCTCGACGGTGTGGACGGTGTGCTGGCCGACCTTGCCGAAGGCCGCATCGCCGTGCGGGCACATGCGAACGCGCCCTTTCCCGCTGCACTGCGCGAAGAGCTGCTGGCGCTCAACCGCCCCGAAGGCGCCAACGAACTGCACCGCGCAGCGCTCGCCGGCAACGGGCTCGCCCACGTCTACGCGGACGTCGTGCGCACGCTGCTGGCAGAGGGCGGGCGGCCGGCCACCGAGATCGTCGCCATCGGCGCCCATGGCCAGACGGTGCGCCACCGTCCTGGCGAGTTCGACGGCATCGGCTACACGCTGCAGCTGAACAATCCGGCGCTGCTGGCCGAGCTGACGGGCATCGACGTGGTGGCCGACTTCCGCACGCGCGACCTCGCGGCTGGCGGCCAGGGCGCGCCGCTGGTGCCGGCCTTCCACGCGGCGCTGTTCGGGCGGACCGACGAGACCGTGGGGGTGCTGAACCTCGGCGGCATCGCCAATCTGAGCGTGCTGCCACCCAGCGCCCACTCCGAGAGCCGTGCGGTGCTCGGCTTCGATTGCGGACCCGCCAATGCGCTGATGGACCACTGGTGCCAACACCACCGCGGCGCGCCCTTCGATGCCGGGGGCGCCTGGGCCGCCAGCGGCCGGGTGCACGCCGGCCTGCTCGCGCGCCTGCTGGCCGAGCCCTACTTCGCGCGCCCAGCGCCCAAGAGCACTGGCCGCGACCTGTTCCATCCCGAATGGCTGGCCGCGGCGCTCGAGCAGGAGGCGCCGCCGCTCGCACCCCAGGACGTGCAGGCGACCCTGGCCGAGCTCACGGCGGAAAGTGCGGCGCAGGCCGTGCGCGGTGCGGCCACCGAGGCGCGCACGCTGATCGTGTGCGGCGGCGGCGCGCTCAACGCCCACCTGATGGCCAGGCTCGCGGCCCTGCTGCCCGGGGTGGCCGTCCTGTCGTCTGAAGCCCGCGGCCTGCCGCCGCAGCAGGTGGAGGCCACGGCCTTCGCCTGGCTGGCGCGCCGTGCCGTGCGGCGCGAACCGGGCAACCTGGCCAGCGTGACGGGCGCCCGCGGCCCGCGCGTGCTGGGCGCCCTCTACCCGGCCTGAATTTTTCAAGCCAAACAGGGCTGAAACGCGCGCTGGACGGGCGCGAGCAGCTATCAAAAAAAGAGCGACTCAGCCGTGTCCGGACACTTCCGGGCCGTCGAGCTGGGGCGCCCGCGCCTCGGCAGGCAGCTGCCAGAACACGGCCGCCGAGGCCAGCGTGATCAGCCCCACCGTCACGAAGGTGGCCTGGAAGGCTTCGAGCGCAGCGCCCGGCGTGCCGGTGCCGCCGAAGGCCGCACCGAAACCCGACAGCACCGCGCCCGCCACGGCCACACCCAGGCTCATCGCCAGCATCTGCACCATCGACAGCAGGCTGTTGCCGCTGCTGGCGCTCGCGCCGTCCAGGTCCTTGAGCGTGATGGTGTTCATGGCCGTGAACTGCAGCGAATTGAAGGCGCCGAAGGCCGCGAGTTGCAGCACGCGCAGCCACAACGGCTCACCCGGTGTCGCCAGGGCAAAGCTGGCCATCAGCAGGCCGATGATCGCCGTGTTGCCGACCAGCACGTTGCGATAGCCGAAGCGCAGGATCAGCGGCGTCGCCACCCGCTTCATCGCCATGCCGGCCAGCGCCGTGGGCAGCATCATCAGGCCCGCGTGCAGCGGCGAGTAGCCCAGCGAGATTTGCAGCGAGATCGGGATCAGGAAAGGCATCGCCCCGCTGCCCAACCGGCAGAACAGGTTGCCCAGCAGCCCCACCGACAGCGTGCGCACGCGGAACAGCTGGGTCGAGAACAGCGGCTGCGGATGCCGCACCGCGTGCAGCCAGTACACCACCAGCGCCGCGAAACCGAACACCCCCAACACCAGCGTGCCGGCCTGCCGCAGGCCCAGGTCGGAGCCGCCCTCGATGGCCAGCGAAATCGCGACCATGCCGAAGGCCAGCAGCGCGTAACCCCAGAGGTCGAAGCGCCCGGACTGCTCGGCCCGCGCATCGGGCATGAAACGCTGCGTGGCGACAAGGCCGACGAGGCCGACCGGCAGGTTGATGAGGAAGATCCAGTGCCACGACGCGTACTGCACCAGCCAGCCGCCCAGCGTCGGGCCCAGCAGCGGCCCGATGAGGCCCGGAATCGCGACGAAGCTCATCGCCTGCAGGAACTCGCCGCGCGGGAAGGTGCGCAGCACGGACAGTCGCCCGACCGGCAGCAACAGCGCACCGCCCAGCCCCTGCAGCACGCGCGCCGCCACCAGCTCGCCCAGCCCGCGCGAGGCCGCACAGGCCAGCGAGCCGAGCGAGAACAGTGCGATCGCCAGCATGAACACGCGCCGTGTTCCGAAGCGGTCGGCCAGCCAGCCCGAGGCCGGGATCAGCATCGCCATCGTCAGCGAATAGGCCACGATCACCGACTGCATGCGCAGCGGGCTCTCGCCCAGGCTGGCGGCCATCGCCGGCAGCGCCGTATTGATGATGGTGGCGTCCAGCGTCTGCATGAAGAAGCCGATGGCGACCAGCCACAGCAGCACGCGGCGGTCGGCGGACGAGGTCGGTGAGGCGGCGGCGCCGGGCGTCTGTGCGCTCATGGTCTGCGGATTCCCTGGGGCACGCCGCGACGTCGGGCCGCGGCAACGAAAAAGCCGCCCGGAGGCGGCTGGAACGGTGACACGGGGAGCGCGGGGTGGTGGTCGTTGCGTGCTCGCCCGGTCAAGATGGGATCAGGCCGAGAAGCTCGAACCGCAGCCGCAGGTGCTGGTGGCGTTCGGGTTCTTGATCACGAACTGGGCGCCCTGCAGGTCTTCCTTGTAGTCGATCTCGGCGCCGACCAGGTACTGGTAGCTCATCGCGTCGATCAGCAGCGACACACCGTTCTTGGTCATGGTCGTGTCGTCTTCGTTGGTGATCTCGTCGAAGGTGAAGCCGTACTGGAAGCCCGAGCAGCCGCCACCCTGCACGAACACGCGCAGCTTCAGGTCGGGATTGCCCTCTTCGGCGATCAGATCCGCCACCTTGGCCGCCGCGCTGTCGGTGAAGACGATCGGCTCGGGCATCTGGCTGGGGGTGCTGATGGTTTCGGCAACTGCGCTCATGGATGGTTCTCCGTGGGGGCCACCGTACGAAATAGCAGGCGGCCAAGGGAAGGAATGCTACCCCAGACAAAGAAAAACCGCCCCGAGGGCGGTCTTTCCATAGGCAGCAGCCAGATCAGCGCTTGCTGAACTGTTTGCGGCGACGTGCGGAATGCAGACCGACCTTCTTGCGTTCCACTTCGCGGGCGTCACGGGTGACGAAACCGGCCTGGCTCAGCACCGGCTTGAGGTTCGCGTCGTAGTCGATCAGGGCACGGGTGATGCCGTGGCGGGTCGCGCCGGCCTGGCCGGATTCGCCGCCGCCGTGGACGTTGACCTGGATGTCGAAGGTCTCGACGTTCTCGGTCAGCACCAGGGGCTGCTTGGCGATCATGATCGAGGTCTGGCGGCCGAAGAACTCTTCGATCGCCTTGCCGTTCACCGTGATCTTGCCGGTGCCCTTCTTGAGAAACACGCGGGCGACGCTGGACTTGCGTCGGCCGGTGCCGTTGTTCCAATCACCAATCATCTCAAGGCTCCTTAGATTTCCAGCGCCTTGGGCTGCTGGGCGGTGTGCGGATGCTCTGCACCGCCATACACCTTGAGTTTCTTGATCATCGCGTAACCGAGCGGGCCCTTGGGCAGCATGCCCTTGACAGCCTTCTCGAGGGCACGGCCGGGGTGCTTGGCCTGCATGTCGCGGAAGTTGGTGGCCGTGATGCCGCCGGGGAAGCCCGAATGACGGTAGTACACCTTGTCGAGCGACTTGGTGCCGGTGACCTTGAGCTTGGAGGCGTTGACGATGACGATGAAATCGCCGGTGTCGACGTGAGGCGTGTAAATGGCCTTGTGCTTGCCGCGCAGTCGGAGGGCCACTTCGCTGGCTACCCGTCCGAGGACCTTGTCGGTCGCGTCAATCACAAACCACTCGTGCACGACCTCAGCGGGCTTTGCGCTGAAAGTAGACATGAGTTTTCCTGAAAAGGAGGTTTGCTGAGGGCCCTTTTCCACGGTCGGTCTTCCTCTGAAGGGAAGCTCTTAGGTGGGAGGAATGCCAGGGATCCGGAGGATCGAAGGCGTCTTTGCCGCGGGGCCCGAAAATCGCTGCAAAGCCAACGATCATAACATCCGGGACACCGTGCAACAAGACGTCTCGCTCTCAGCGCTGGATTCGCACCAATTCCAGGCTTTCGCGCAATGCAGGGCCGTAGGCCTGCCTCATGGTGGCATCGAACTTGACCGGCCGTTGCAAGGCCGGCGCATAGCTCACGTCGGCCTGAAACGGCACGCCAGTCAACGATCCCATCGAGAGGCCTGACGGGGTGTACACCCACCCCTCATAGCGGAGTCGCAGCACGTCCAATGGCTGTCCGTCCAGCAGTTGCACATCGCGGCCCGTGATCGTGGCCTGCAGCTCGTGACGCCATTTGGGCCCGGTCTGGGCGACATAGCTTTCCTGCCACCGCGTACCAGGGCCGCCCTGAGGCGGGACCCAGCCTTCGGGCGGACTGGACGCATCGAACAGTCCCGCCGTCGGCGACGACAGCGAGATGAGCCGGCCACTCGATGTCTCGACCCGCGCCCCCTGGTTGAAAACCACCTCGTTCCGCTCTGCGCGATCCACGCGGTAATAGATGCGCGAGCTGTTGCCCGTGAGCCCATCGGTCAGCCGGTACTCGAGAACATCTCCCCGACGCAGTGCCGCGGCGACCGGCGCCGCGGTCGGCGCGGACGCGGCCAACACCGGGGACGCAGGCGCGGCGACCGGTGCATCGACCTGCGCCGCACGGGCCTCGCTTGCCGGCACGACGCGCAACAGCTCTCCAGCCGTCGGGCCATCACCGCGATTGCTTTGCCGGTCGAAACGCCGCTCCTGGCCAAACACCAACTGCATCCACGTCGGATAGGTGTAGGCAGCGCCCGTGCCAACATCGACGGCGGCGCCGATGGCACCGCCCAGCAGAATGTTTCCGGCCAGGCCGGCATTTCCACGCGAGACCGCCTGCCCGAGCGCGGGAACCTGCCCGTCCAGCTCGCACCGGATCGTCATGTCGCCGCCCGCCCGCCTCACAGGTCCGGCCTTCCCGGATCGCAGTACGGCTCGCCCCTTCTCGTTGACCAGCACGCATTCGGCGTCGCTCAGCGCGCGACCGTCCGCAGTGATCGTCTCCACTTTGACGCTTTGCTCCGTGCCCTGCGTCACGGATGCACACCCGGTCAGCAACGACAATAGCGCGACACACCCCGGTGCCAGCCAAGCACGACCCACCTCAACCATGCGCTCACCTCCTCATTTGTTACGACAAGTGTATGAGCGTGCCTTGTGAGTCCATCTATCCGTGTTCAGCTACCGCCACGCCTTTCATGCCGGAAATCATGCCGATGTGCACAAACACACGGTGCTGATCGCCACCCTCGAGCACCTGCTCGAAAAGCCCGCGCCGATCACGGTGATCGACACCCATGCCGGCGCCGGCCTGTACCGGCTCGACGGCGACTATGCCGGCACCAGCGGCGAGGCGGCCGATGGCGTGCTGCGCCTGCTGGGGCCCGCGGCCAGCGACGCGGGGGCGCAACCGCTGCCGCCGGCCCTCGCGCGCTACCTGGAGGTGGTGCGCAGCTTCAACCGCGAGGGCCAGGCCCGCGTGTACCCGGGCTCGCCCTTCATCACCCACCACCTGCTGCGCGATGACGACAAGCTCAAGCTCTACGAACTGCACCCGACCGACGCGCGCACGCTGGACGCCAACATCGCCCAGCTCGACGCCGGCCGGCAGATCGCCGTGCTGCGCGAGGACGGCTTCGGCAGCGCCACCAAGTTCCTGCCGCCACCCTCACGACGCGCGCTGGTGCTGGTGGATCCGAGTTATGAACTGAAGACCGACTACGCCCGCACGGCAGCCTTCATCGGCGAAGCGGTCAAGCGCTTCGCCACGGGCGTGTACGCCGTGTGGTACCCCATCATTCCCAGGCCCGAGGCGCACGACCTGCCGCGCCGGCTCAAGACCCTGGCCAACAAGGCCGGCAAGCCCTGGCTGCACGCGACGCTCACGGTCAAGTCGAGCAAGCTCACGACCAACGCGGCGGGCGAGACCCAACGGCCGGGCCTGCCCGCCAGCGGCATGTTTCTGATCAACCCGCCCTACACCCTGGCCGACCAGTTGCGCCCGGCGCTCGCACGCCTGGCCGAGGCGCTGGCGCAGGACCGCCACGCCGGCTACGCCGTGGAGACGGGCGGCTGACCCACACAGCCGCGGAACCACTGCCCCTTGCGGATTTATTTAGTCACGCGCCCAGGTGCTGCATCGGCCTCTGAGTCGTGCACTGCTGCACGACCGGCGTGACTGCGCACCGGCACAGCAAAGAAGTGTCGATTTATTACTGTTGTCGCAAGGCGTCTCCTTCTACAGTGCGACGCGTCACACAGGGGGCGTTAGGGAGAACTGGCGACAGGGAGAAGACGATGGCCGGGCCTGGGATTCGCACGACACGGGTCGGTGCAACCCAGGTCCTGGTGCCACGCCGCCAGATGCGAGTCGCGCGACCTCGTCGGGCCAGCCGCCGCGCCTATCGGCGACGCCGCCGCGCCGGCACCGTTTTCCTCGGGCGCGCCTCCGGCCGCTGCGCATCGGCAAGTGCCACGCTGCTCGCGTCATCGGCTGGCGCCACCGCCACGCCGTTGCAACGCCCACCCGAAGCATCGATGCGCGTCAGCGCCACCTGCTTGATGCCCAGGCCGATCATCTGGAGCTGCTCCGCGGCCGCCTGGCTCAGGTCGATGATGCGGCCGGCCGCATAAGGACCGCGATCGTTCACGCGCACCAGCACCTCACGGCCATTGACCAGGCTGCGAACGCACAGGCGCGTGCCGAAGGGCAAGGTCTTGTGGGCCGCCGTGAAGCCCCCCATGTCGAAGCGCTCGCCGCTGGCCGTCTTGCGCTGATGAAACTGCAACCCGTACCAGGATGCACCACCGCGCTGGAACACTTCGCCGGGCGGACCATCGCCGGGCACGCCGTCGTCCGGCGGCAGATCTCCCTCGGTTCCCACCGCGAGGTCATAGCGAACGGACGCGACACGCGAGCGCGGCGCGTCGGCCGGCGCCCCGCCCTGCCGGGCCAGCGGGCGCAAGGGCGTGGTCGATGCCGCGCCTTCGCCGGCCTTCGTCGCCGTTCCGGATTCGCCCGGCGGCGTGGTGCAACCGGCGAGCGCCAGCGCCAGGCCGATGCAGGCCAACCACGCGCCGCCACGACGCAAGGCGCGGCCCGCTGCCGTCATGCGCGCCAGCCCAGGCCCTGCAGCACACCGAGCGTCGCCGCAGCCTGGTTCATCGTGTAGAAATGGATCGCCGGGGCGCCGCCCGCCTGCAGCCGCTCGACCAGGCGCGTCACCACCTCCAGCCCGAAGGCCTTGATGGACGCCGTGTCGTCGCCGAAGCCCTGCAGCCGCAGCCGGATCCAGCGCGGGATCTCGGCACCGCAGGCGTCGGAGAAGCGCATCAGCTGTGTCGAGCTGGTAATGGGCATGATGCCCGGCACGATCGGCACGTCGATGCCCGACCGGCGTGCATCGTCGACGAAGCGGAAGTACGCCTCGGGGCTGAAGAAGTACTGCGTGATCGCCGAATGCGCGCCCGCTTTCACCTTGGTGGCGAAGGCCTGCAGGTCGGCTTCGGCCGAGCGGGCCTGCGGATGCACCTCGGGGTAGCAGGCGACTTCGACATGAAATTCGTCGCCACACTCCTCGCGGATGAAGCGCACGAGGTCGCTCGCATAGTGGAACTCGCCGCCGATGCCGTAGCCGCTCGGCAAGTCGCCGCGCAGGGCCACGAGCCGGCGCACGCCCATGCCCTTGAGCTCGGCGAGTTGCAAGCGCACGGTGTCGCGCGTGGCGCCGATGCATGAGAAATGGCTCGCTGCATCCACGCCCTCGGCCAGGATCTCCTGCACGGCGCCGAAGGTGCCGGCCTGCGTGGAGCCCCCCGCACCATAGGTAACCGAGCAGAACTCGGGCCGGTACGCGTACAGCTGCTGGCGCACCGCGCGCAGCTTGACCACGCCTTCTGGGGTCTTGGGCGGGAAGAACTCGAAACTCAGGGGCAAACGTTCGGGGGTGGCCATCGCCAGGGGTCCTCTCGGTGTCTTGTCGTTGTGTTGGTCGTCGTCTCAGGCACGCGCCGCGTGGACGAAGAACTCGCGGTTGCCGTCGCCTCCCGCGATCGGACTGTCCAGCCATTGCAGCACACGCAGCCCGGCGCCCTCGCAGGCCGCACGCAGCCGCTCCTCGACCACGGCGTACAGCGCCGGGTCGCGCACGATGCCGCCCTTGCCGATCTGCGCGGGCTGTAGTTCGAACTGCGGCTTGACCAGCATCAGCAGGTCGCCACCCGGCTTCAGCAGCGGCGCCAACGCCGGCAGCACCAGCGTCAGCGAGATGAAGGACAGGTCGCCGACGATCAGGTCGAAGACCAGACCGTCTTCAGAGCCAAATCGCGCTCCAACGCCCGCCCAGCCTGCGCCAGCAGCTATCAATTCAGGAGCAGTCAGCGTGCGCGCGTTGACGCGCTCCACGGCCGTCACCCGCGTATCGGCGCGCAGCCGCTCGTGCAACTGGCCGTGGCCGACGTCGACGCCCACCACGTGCGCGGCGCCGCGCTGCAGCAGGCAGTCGGTGAAGCCGCCGGTGGACTGACCGACGTCGAGGCACAGGCGCCCGCTCGCGTCGATGCCGGTGGCGTCCAGCGCGCCCTCGAGCTTCAGCCCGCCGCGCGAGACATAGCGCGCCTCGGCCGCATCGGCCAGGTCCAGCTCGGCCCCGTCGGGCACCACGTCGCCGTTCTTGGCGACGGCCCGCCACGCCTCGCCAGCGTGCAGGCGCCAGCGCAGGCCGCCGGCGATGAGCCGAGCTGCCTGCGAACGGGAGACCGCGAGTCCGCGGTCGACGAGCAACTGGTCTGCGCGCATGGTGCCGCGCTGAACCGCGTCAGTAGCGGTACGTGTCCGGCTTGTAGGGGCCGTTCTTGTCCACGCCGATGTAGGCGGCCTGCGCGTCGGTCAGCACCGTGAGCTGCGCGCCGAGCTTGCTCAGCTGCAGGCGGGCCACCTTCTCGTCGAGGTGCTTGGGCAGCACATAGACCTTGCCGGCCTGGTACGCGTCGGGCTTGGTGTACAGCTCGATCTGCGCGATGGTCTGGTTCGCGAAGGATGACGACATCACATAGCTCGGGTGGCCCGTGCCGCAGCCCAGGTTCACCAGGCGGCCCTTGGCCAGCAGGATGATGCGCTTGCCGTCGGGGAAGATCACATGGTCGACCTGCGGCTTGATCTCTTCCCACTCGTACTTCTCGAGCGAGGCGACGTCGATCTCGTTGTCGAAGTGGCCGATGTTGCAGACGATCGCCTGGTCCTTCATGGCCGCCATGTGCTCGTGCCGGATCACGTCCTTGTTGCCCGTGGTCGTGACGAAGATGTCGGCCTTGTCGGCGGCGTACTCCATCGTCACCACACGGTAGCCTTCCATGGCGGCCTGCAGGGCGTTGATGGGGTCGATCTCGGTCACCCACACCTGGGCCGACAGCGCGCGCAGCGCCTGGGCCGAGCCCTTGCCCACGTCGCCGTAGCCGGCCACCAGGGCCACCTTGCCGGCGATCATCACGTCGGTCGCGCGCTTGATGCCGTCGACCAGCGACTCGCGGCAGCCGTACAGGTTGTCGAACTTGCTCTTGGTGACCGAATCGTTGACGTTGATGGCGCGGAACAGCAGCGTGCCCTTGGCTGACATCTCGTTGAGGCGGTGCACGCCCGTGGTGGTCTCTTCGGTCACGCCGATGATCTCGGCCGACTTGCGCGAGTACCAGGTGCCGTCTTCAGCGAGCTTCTTGCGGATGGCCGCGTAGAGGATGCGCTCTTCCTCGCTGCTGCCGTTGCCAGCCACCAGCGACGCATCCTTCTCGGCGCGCTGGCCCAGGTGCATCAGCAGCGTCGCGTCGCCGCCGTCGTCCAGGATCATGTTCGGGCCTTCGCCCTTCGCGCCCTTGGGTCCGAAGTCGAAGATGCGGTGCGTGTAGTCCCAGTAGTCCTCGAGGGTCTCGCCCTTGATGGCGAACACCGGCGTGCCGCGCTCGGCGATGGCCGCGGCCGCGTGGTCCTGCGTCGAGAAAATGTTGCACGAGGCCCAGCGCACTTCAGCGCCCAGCGCCTGCAGCGTCTCGATCAGCACCGCCGTCTGGATCGTCATGTGCAGCGAGCCGGTGATGCGTGCGCCCTTCAGCGGCTGCGACTTGGCGAACTCGTCGCGGATGGCCATCAGGCCGGGCATTTCGGTCTCGGCGATCCTGATTTCCTTGCGGCCCCAGGCGGCCAGCGAGATGTCGGCGATCGCCTGGTCGACGGAAACAGAAGAAGACGGGGACTTGAGAACGGCGCTCATGCGGACTCCAAAACGGGTTTGAAAGATGCCACTGCGTTCGGGGGAGAGATATGAAACTCACCGCGGGGACAGCGGGTGAGCGTGGTTGCATGGAAATCCGAGCCTCACGCCTGATGGCGCTGCAACGCTCCTCGGAACTGGTGATTCTAAACGGCCGCCCATAAGTGACGGCGGCGACAGGCCAAACCGCGACCCGCTGCCCACGGTGTGACGTAATTGGCATCCACAAATAACACTTAGAGTTACATTTATACGAGGAACGAGACGGGGGCTGGGCTCGCTGGCAGGGGGCCAGCGGCAGGGGCGCCCCGACAAAACGGGAGCGAAAAATGCGATTGCGCCAGACATGGGCTGCATGGCTGACTGCGATGTGCCTCGCCGCCTGCGGTGGAGGCGGCGGCGGCGGCAGCAGCAGCAGCAGCAGCAGCAGCAGCAGCATGGCGGTCGGCATACCCTCTCCGACCGACAGCAAATCGACGGCGCTGGGAAGCGAAAGCCCGCCATCGCCCGCGGTCGCCACCAAGATCGGCGAAGCCAAGAGCGGCGAAGAATCCGCCTTGAGGCCCCTGGCGCTGAGTCCCTTCTCGCGTGCGAACACCTACGAGTTGTACGCCGCAAACGGCAGCAAGAAGCTGCTGCGCCTGGATTTCTCGTCCGCCCGCTATGAGATCCTGGATGCGCAGGGGCAGTCCACCTCCGGCACCTTTGCCGAGGATGTGAGCGAGCCCGGCACGTACGTGTTTGCCAATCCTAGGATTGCCAGTGGGACCACCGCCGCACGCTTTCGCGTCACGCCAGGTGCAGTCGTGGGCGCCTTTCCATTCGAGAAACCTTGGTCCAATCCGACCTCCTACCCGGTCGTCCCTTTTGTCGCAGCGAACGACTTCGTGACCGAGGCCGCCTCGCTGGACGGAGACTACAACCGCTTCGGCATCGGCTTGAACAGCAACGGCACCGCCGAGTCGCAGGTCGTGCCGCTGCGCATCTCGGCAGGCGGCACGGTGCTGGAGATGTGCTTCGATGCGGCCATCTACCGGGTCAGCCAGTGTCCGGCCGCGTCCAAGCGCAGCTACGCAGTCACACCGGCAACATACGGGGTATGGACGGCCACGAGTTCCAGCCCGGCAGACTTGCTGCAGTTCCGCATGGCCAGAGTCAACGGCCAGAACGTGTGGCTGTCCGGCGGTTGGACCGACACCGCACCCGACACCCATGTGTTTCGTGTCGGCTTGCGCAGCACGGCCGACTGGGCGGCCATGCGCTACGTCGGCGCCGCCAACGACCAGACATGGGGAAACAACACGCTCGGCTTCCTGAGCGCCACACGCGCGGATCTCGTCTCCGAAGGTGCGCCCACAACCGACCAGGAGCTTCCCATCACGCCGCCGCCCTCGACTGCACCGGCGGGCATCTGGGGACTGGACGGCGCTGATCGCTTCCTGGTGATGCGAAACGCCGCGCTCGCCGTGGTACTCGGTGCGCGCGGAACGGCGCAGCAGGGCTACATCCAAGTGAACCTGTTCAAGGAGAACGCCAGCATCTACAGGTTGGCGGCCACCAGCGGCGCGCGCCCCGAGCTTCGCTTGGACATGGTGGGCCGAAGCTACACCTTGAAGGACCCGTCGGGTGAAACGCTTGCGGGCACCTTTGCTCCGGACCCCGCGGAGCCCGGCACCTATGTGTTCGCCAGCCCCCGCGTCACGTCGTTGGCGAACACCGCCCGCTTCAAGGTCGTCGACAACGTCATCGCGGGCGGCTTCCCCTTCGGCGTGACGCAGTCGGCAACGCCGGCCTACGCCGTGCAGCCCTTCGTGGGTGCCCGCGCGATGGAGATGACCGCCTCGGGCATCGAGGGCGTCTACAACCGCTTCGGCATCGATGTGTCGCCCACGGTTTCCAGCTCCAACATCCAGCAGTTCCGCATCTTCAACAACGGCACGGGACTCGTACGGTGCATGAACAACACGATCTACCGCATCGAGTTGTGCCCCTCCGGCGACCTGCAGCACTGGACGATCGACCTGTCGGCTGCTGTTGCCCCCGGCAGCATCAGGATGGTGGAAACGGCGAACCCCACCAACTACGCCTACTTGTCCGTCGCCCGGTTGGCTGGGCAGAACATCTTTCTGATCGCAGGCAAATCCTTGAACGATCCGACCCAAGCGGTATTCCGCATCGGTCTCTCAGAAAGCAGCGCGTGGCCTGCAGGCGTCGGTCACGGGCTTGCCACGACGGGTTCGTGGGGGCGCGTGCAGGTCTACGCAGACCATTCGACACGCGCAGTGCTGCTGCCCGACGGCACCACCTCGAACACCTACAACCCGCTGTCAGCCATGACGGCCGATGGCCCATCGGGCATGCGCGCCATCTATGGCACCAACGGCACCTATTTCACCATGCAGGGCGCGAAGATCTTCGCGCTGGTGGGCGCCAACAACGCCAGCACCGGCGGCTACCTGCAACTGAGTCTGATGGACTGATGTGCATGCGTCGACGCAAGGGAGATCGAAAACGATGAACACGATCCGGGCAACTCTGGCGGCAGCGGCTGCCTGCGTGCTGTTGGGCTGTGGAGGCGGCGGCAATTCCGGCGGCGGCGCCGTCCCGCAGTCGGCGGGGACTTCGCCATCGGGGAATTCGCCGACGTCGGCGTCGGCGTCGGCAGGGGCGGCAGCGATGCAGGAGGACGCGGTCGTCGCCAAGGCGGGCGGCGCCGGCCCGGACGACGCGCTGCGGCCGTTGGTGCAGAGCCCGTTCCAGCGCGAACACACTTACCAGTTCTTTTCGGCCAACGGGACGCAGCAAGTGCTGCGGCTGGACTTCCAGTCACGTCGGTTCGAACTTCTTGGCGCCTCAGCCTCTGTGTCAGGCACGTTCAGCGAAGACACCGCGGAGCCGGGCACGTTCCTTTTCGCCAGCGAACGAGACAAGGTGGCGTACAACACGGCAAGATTTCGCATGGCCGGGGGAGCAGTGATCGGCGCATTTCCCGTCGCTCCTGCCTACGCCATGGGGCCGCCTTTCGAGATCATGCCGTTCATTGCGTTGAACAGCTTTGTGAACGATGCTGCATCGATTGATGGCAGCTACGCGCCCCTGGAGACCAACCGGACGGCAAGGGCGGACCTTCCAAGTGGCGGCGGCGTCATCTCCACCGAGATCACCGACGGCGGTACCCGCATGACGACGTGCATCGCCAGCACGCCGTACCCCATCACGTACTGCCCAAGTGGATTGACACGCGGCTACACCGTGCGCCAGAGCGGCGATCTTTGGCGCGCTACCAGCACCAGCGACAACCAGGATCAGTTTGAGTTTGCGATCGCGCTGATCGGAGGCGAACGGATCTTTGTCAGTGCAGACACATTCAGAGACTTGAAGAGCTTGGGTGCCCCCGAACGCAAAGGATTGCGCATTGGCGTGCCGGCAGGGTCGGACGCGTGGCCATTGAGTTTCGGCGCAGGTGCCACGGTCGGCGGCGCATGGGGACGCTACGCGCTCGACGGCACGACGTTGCGGGTCGACGCGGTCGACACCACCGGACAGCCAAGGACCATCGACGCGCGGGTCGGCGAATCCATGGCACCTTACTACCTGCCTGCGGTTCGCGCCCTGACCTTCGGCGCCGGCGCTTACGGGGGCTATGCGATCCAGAACAAGACGCTGTACATCGCATGGGGCGCGCCTGCGGGCATGCCCGCAGGCCTATCCATCGCAACAGCATCCGGAACCAGTACCGATAGCCGGACAGGCGATTACGTGGCGTTCGGCCTTGATGGTCAGCGCTACGCCATGCATCTGGACTTCGATGCTCGCAACTATTCTGTGTCGGATAGTGCGGGGGCGATCGTCGGCAGTGGCACAGTCCATGCGGGCGCGGGTTGGGGCTACGAGTTGCGCGATGCCGCAAGTGCAGGGCGCTCGAGCGCCACACTGAGCGCGTTCAACGGAGCCGTCATCGGGAGCCTGCCGCTCGCCGACCACCCCTCTGGCGCCATCCGCCAAGTCCCGTTCGTCGCGGCGCGCGAATTCGTTACTGCGCAACAGGCGCTGAGCGCGCTTCCAATGCTGTACGCGTACTGGTTCTCGGCGGGACAAGGTTCAAGCAACCCGCCCCCTGTCACGCAGACCCTCGGGGCAGCCGGTACGGCGATGTCCGTATGCGCCTGGTTGCCTCCTGACGGCGTGTCTTCGGTACCCTGTCCAGCTCAGGGCCTGCAGAACCTGATCGTGACCCCGGGTGAACAGGCGGGCGCCTGGAGGGCCAGCGCACCCGGTGCAGCCCCAGGGTCGGGCGAGGAATTCTTTGTCGCCCGGATCGGCAAGGATCTCGTCTATCTCAGCGCGCAAGGCGGTACCTTCAAGATCGGCCTTGACATTTCTCCCACATCCCGAACGTGGGGGATGATGAGCACCAGCGGCGTTCAGGCGACGGCGTCACCCGCGATGGACCCCATCGCGCAGCAGTTCGCCTGCATCGGGTACAACGCAGGTAGCCTGGATTGCATGCGCTTGATGGCTTTTCCGGCCGATGATTTCGGCTTCTTCGAAGCCATTCCGTCGACCCGGCCGGTCCGGCGCGCCACGTTCTTGGACAAGCCCGGTGTCTACACCTTCCACCAGGGGCGCACGCTGATGGTGATGCAAGGTCGAACCCCGGCGCTGTACCAGCTCGGCATCGGGATGCTGCCCTAGGGAACGTCTGAACAAGTCCACCGATCGTGCTCTTGGCCGTTGATCGTGGAGATGAGGACACACACGATGAGCCAGATGAGCTTTTCGGACGCGGAGTACGCAGGCAAGAGGAAGAAGACGCGGCGCGAG
>JAFEEH010000208.1 GCA_018241185.1 Pseudomonadota bacterium
AGCATGCGCGCGAAGGTGGAGCACCCGTTTCGGGTGATCAAGCGGCAGTTCGGTCTGGTGAAGGTCCGGTTCCGGGGGCTGGCCAAGAACACGGCCCATGTGGTCACCTTGTTTGCGCTGTCGAACCTGTGGATGGTGCGCAAGCAGTTGATGGCGGCAATGGGAGCAGTGCGTCCCAAAGCAGCGTGAGGCGAGCAAGAGGCCTGAAAAGGCCGAATGACGCGCCCCCGAGGACGCGTTTTTCGGTCACGCGCCGGTTCACTGCTCCCACTCCCAACATGCGGGCCAAGCCGGCTTGTTCAGACCTTCCCTAACGAAGTTTCCGCAGCCTATTCGCAGCAAACTAGATGCGGAATTTTTCGTTCGTTCGCAGCAATTGTTTTATGAAAACTCAGAGCTGAGGTAGGAAGCTGGTCGGTGTACTTACGGAAAGCAGTGTTGTAGAAATTTCGAAGGATAAAGGAGCCAAACGCTAACGGGGTCAGCGGCGAGCACACTGGTATTCGACAGTTCTTATACTGTCCTAAAGTCATATGCGAGAGAGGATGGTCTATTTCTACAAATTTCCCGACGTCGTCGCTGAAATCAAACCTAACTGGAAATGTAACTATATTTCTGGAAATGATATCTGCATATACCTCGTCTTCTAAGTAAATTTCAGGTTCGTTTTGAAAATGTGCTAGGTCCGGACATGGGAAATATGTGAGAGAGTGCTCGCAGACCGCGCCTGCACGAAAGCGATAGCGCAGTGTGAGAAGGGCGCCATCGAGCATCTTGATATTAAAGCAACGATTGGCCTGTAGTTCCGTATAAATATCCCCGTACGAAACATTTTTTAGTGCAACGGTCATTGCAGCAGCCGTACTCACAGTAATTTCGAAATTCTCCGTCATGTTGCCGGATGTACTAGGAAAGTTCTGCTCATTAGATAGGCTGAGTAACACCAAGCCCTCGGTGAGATCATAAATCTGCCTTAACGTTTGGGCTGGTGTCATTTTTTTACTCTCTTGCTCTGCTTCTTTGCCAGCAACTTTGTAAGTTTTTCAATTAATTCGTCGGGATAGTCTTCGAGAACACTCTCCCCAGACTCGAGGGACGAAATAATTTCGGCGAAATTGTTTCTTCGCTTGGCGCTACGCTCTCTCTCTGCCTTAGACATGTCGCGATTGACCATGGTCATGGTTTTGCGCTCTTCTTCCGTAGGATACCGAAAGTGAAGTTTGAAACCTTCTTTCTTTGTTTTCTCAAACTCGGACGTGAGCGCTTCCATGGATTTACCGACGCCTAAAACTCGAACCCAAGCTTTCGAGCGAGTGATCGCCGTAAACAACCTATTGCGCGCTAGCGCGCGATAAGCCGGCAGCACGCCTCCATAGCAATCTTGCGCGTTAATCACATATACCATAGCTGCTTCATTACCTTTGGCACGAAAGATGCCAGTAAATGTTACAGTTCCAGGCTCGCTAAACACGTCAGCGATGGTTGTGACGCCTGCGAGATTCGAATTTATACCAAGCTTCAGAAGACCTCTTCGCGCCTCTCCTACCGCGTCCTTAGTTGTCAATGGGTCGGGGTTGATGACAACAATATCGTCAGCGATCAGCTCTTCTTCATTTAAGTTCTTTTTGATCGCGTCGACTAGCCATGCGCTTTGCTCCTCAGCAGATTGAAAAGTTTTGAATTGAATCAAATCCTCTATCGGGGAGTGCTTTTGAAGAAACTCGGGACTTGACTTTTTTGTTCGGCTAAGAATTACCGATTCGCCATCCTCTATTTCGCCGTTGTCCCAGTTCTCTTCTTGATAACCGATGTCGAACCAGAGATTCTTGTTCTCAAAGATTTGAACTAAGCCTTTTTCACGATAAATTCCGAACCCTAGCGCATGAGCTGTTGACAGCACAGGGCCCGAGTTTCTGTAACAGGTGTCCAATATGATGTCTTGTTTAGGACTTCCAGGCGCGGCCGCTTGAATCACGACGCGCGGAGTGCCGTCGAGATGCTTCCCGAAAATCTCCTCTACCGGTGGGAGTGATCGTCGACCCAAGTTCTGTAATTCGTCATACGCGTAAACTAGACGTTTCGGATCTTTTAAGTATTCATAACACAACAACAAAAAGTTTGGAGCAAAATCCTGCGCTTCATCTACGAGCAATGCATCATATTTCGGGAGAAATTGCTTGCTGCGTTGAAGCGCTATTTCGCAAGCACTTTCAAATGCTTGATCGGCTCCGAAGCGATCTTTGGCCATGCCAAAATCAAGATACTCGACGCCGTGGTCGCGGCAGAATTCGTAATAAATTCCCGACCTATCTTTGCCGCCTGGCGCACCCCACGCATTTAAAATGCGGATTTTGTCCCAGTCAGGCTCTTCGTTGGCCTGCTCTAGGACAAAATTTGTGATCAGGTTTTCAAACTGCTTTTTTAACGAGCGGGTGTTAAAGGTTACGGCAATCAGCCAATCTGGATTGCGAGCATGCAAATAGGCGACTTTAAGTGCGAGAACAACGGTTTTGCCGCACCCGGCGAGACCGCGAATGCGTTGTACGCCTTCGAATGTTTCGACGACCGCTGCGCTTTGTTGGCTATCTAAGTTGGCGATCGAGTCCTCTAGCGCCTTTATTCTCGAGCCTCGCGAGCCGTCGATGCGCAGTTCGCGCTTTTTGCGTCCGCGACGTAATGTTGATATGGCCTGAATAACTGCAGTGAGCGCTGAGAATATTTCGGGATTCTCATTTTCCTCAAGTTCCGCAATCGTCTTAAGCAGGTTGGACTCATTGCAAATCGGGTGCTCGTTGCTAATCGGCAGATTCTGAATTGCTGGAGCAAACGTGATTGTGTGAATTTCGACAAGAAGCCTTCTTCTTTGGATTAGCGACTGATGCTGCAGCAATTTTGCCTGCATTTTATTGAAGCCTTCGTCTTGCAGCTCGCTAAAGGCGGGCAATGTGCGGCCCTCTACTACACTGAAAAGGATTAGGCCTTTGATCGGAGAAATTAACAAGGCGTCGATTGGAAAGGATCCATCGGGCGTTCCTATAATTGGGTATCCAATATAAAGGGTCCCTTCCATTTCTGGGTCCGCTCCAAGAACGCTTGCTAACCGTCTGCTGGAGACTGGCTTGTCCGTGGTTCCCCAAACCGTGTCAATCATTGAATTGCCTTTGAAATTAGAGATGCCGTGCTGTGGATATGGCAAGAAAATTCGTGGCTACAGGATTGGAACTTTCCTATTCGCCGCAAGCTTGGCCCGCAAGATCTGCAAGATGATTACCGTCGTTTCTGAGATATTTGCCGAGGATGCCACACGTAGCTGCATCGTCCCAATATGCTGCGCAGCGCAAGGCAAAGCTACTTCTAGATTAGGTTGCGCATCGCCTGCGCCGTCTCCCTCAGCACCGGCAGCACCCGCGCCACTGCCTCCTCGCTGCCTTCCTTGCCGATGGGCATGGTGATGTTCAGCGCGCCGACCAGCTCGCCGTGGCGGTCGCGCAGCGGCACGGCGATGCCGCGCGAATTCAGGTCCAGTTGCTGCTCCGACAGCGCCCAGCCCTGGGCGCGGATGCGGGCGAGTTCGAGCTTCATGCGCTCCTTGCTCGCGATGGTGTGCGAGGTGAAGACTTTCAGCTCGTGCGTCGCGAGCCAGTGCGCCAGCGCATCGTCGGGCCGCAGGGCCAGCATGAGCATGCCCGACGCGGTGACCTGGGCGGGCACGCGCGCACCCAGCACGTAGCCGGTGTTCATGCTGCGGTTGGGGCCGTTGCGCGCGATGTAGACGACCTCGTCGCCGTCGAGCACGCTGAGGTACGCCGTCTCGTGCGTGCCGGCCGCCACACGCTGCAGAAAAGGCTGCACGATGCGCGGCAGCCGTGCCGATTCGAGGTACGACTGGCCCAGGCGCAGCACGCGCGGCGTGAGCCAGAACAGCTTGCCGTCGCCGGCCACGTAACCCATGTGCTGCAGCGTGAGCAGATAGCGCCGCGCGGCGGTGCGGGTCATGCCGGTGCGCTGGCCGGCCTCGCTCGCGGTCATGCGCGGGTGGGCGTCGTCGAAGGCTTCGATGATGCCGACGCCGCGCTCCAGTCCGGCGATCCAGTCGCGCCGGTCGAGGCCGGCGGGTGCGGCACCGAGGTCGTCCGTGTTGTCGTCGGGTGGTGCGGTGCGCCTGGCGCGCGCGGGGGAGGGCATGGAAGCAGTGCTCGGGCGAATGGGCGTTGTTCGGTCGATGATGCACGATCATCGACCGCACGGACAAGGCAGCCGTCGGGTGTGCGCCCTGCGCCGGCGCCGCGTACAGTGCGTACCGCGCGCCTGCCGCCGCCCGAGCGGCGAGGCGAGGCGATCCTGATCGAAGGCGACGCGGCGTGCATCCGCATGCCGTCGCCGGCAACCCAAGGCACCCCATGGCGGACATCCACGGCAACACCGACCTCTACCTGATCCCTGGCGACCCGGTCACCAACGTCCGGCTGCCGCGCATGTTCAACGCGGTCTTCGAGCGCTGCGGCATCGACGCGGTGATGGTGCCGGTGCAGGTGCGCGCGCGCGACTTCGCGGTCTGGCTGAAGGCCAGCTTCCTGGCGCGCAACGTCAAGGGCATGGTGATCGCGCCGCCGCACAAGCCGCTGGCCGTGGACCTGCTCGACGGCTGCGGGCTGTTCGCGCGCATCGCGGGGTCGGTCAACGTGGTGCGGCGCACGCACACGGGCGACCTGGAGGGCGACCTGTTCGACGGCGAGGGCATCGTCGGCGCGCTCGACCGCTTCGGCATCCCGTTCCGCGGCCAGCGGGTGCTGATCCTCGGGGCGGGCGTGAGCGCGGCGGCCGTGGGCGTGTCGCTGGCCGAGGGCGGCGGCGAGAACGGGGCGCGCCACATCGCCTTCCACGACCCGGCGCCGGGCAAGTCGGCGGGCGTGGCGGCGCGCATCGACGCGGCTTTCGACGCAACCGTGGTGGTCGCGCCGGACGCCGACCCGTCGGGCTACGACTTGGTGATCAACGCGACCTCGCTGGGCCTCAGGCCCGACGACCCGCTGCCCTGCGACGTGAATCGCATGGCGCCGCATGCGGCCCTCTTCGACATCCTGCTGCGCAACCAGCCCACGCCGCTGGTACAGGCGGCGCGCGCCCGCGGCCTGCAGGCGCAGCCGGGTTTCGAGATGCTGATCCAGCAGATGTCGCATTACATGGACTACTTCGGCCTGCACGAAGCGGCCGAGGTGGTGCGGGAGGACGCGGACTTCATCCGCGAACTGATCTACCCGCCAGCGCTGGCGGGCGAGATCCGGTTGCCGGTACGGCACCGGGGGGCCTGACCGCCAACCCGTCCCCGGCACGCCGGGCAGATCGTCACGTTCGTGACGAGTTTGGCTGCAGCGCCCGCTGGGCGGGCGCTGCAGGCCGATTGCACTTTTTGAAAATAGCCGTCGATCTGACCCGCAGAGGCGTTGCGTCGCCCTTTGCATTGCCACGGGTTCCCCACCCTGGGGCAGGCGCACCGGACTAGGGCAAACCCGGTATGCGTTCGATCATCGCCGCCTACTGATCGATGATCGAACGCGACCGGCCGCCCGGCCATTGTCGGCAAGAGGGGCGCATTTCTACAGTCGTCCCATGCTGTCGCACCGCTGCCCACCCACCGCCGCCCGCCCGATGCCCCGTGCCGCGGCCGGGCGGCGCGTGGCGAAGGCCTGACTGACGAGGGCCCGCACCATGCACCGGTCCATCGCCACCGTTTCCCTCAGCGGCACGCTGCGCCAGAAGCTCGAGGCCATCGCCGCCGCAGGCTTCGACGGCTTCGAGCTCTTCGAGGCGGACTTCATCAACTTCAACGGTTCGGCCACCGAGCTCGGGCGCATCGCGGCCGACCTCGGTCTGGGGGTCGACCTGTACCAGCCCTTCCGCGATTTCGAAGGGATGCCCGAGGCGCAGTTCCGCCGCAGCCTGGAGCGGGCCGAGCGCAAGTTCGACGTGATGCAGGCGATGGGCGCCTCGCTCATGCTGTGCTGCTCCAACACCTCGCCGCTGGTCGTCAACGACCCGGCGCTGGCCGCCGCGCAGCTGCACGAACTGGCCGAGCGCGCCGCGCGCCGCGGCCTGCGCGTGGGCTTCGAGGCGCTGGCCTGGGGCCGCGTCACCTCGCTGTACGGCCAGGCCTGGGACATCGTGCGCCGCGCCGACCACCCGGCGCTGGGGCTGATCCTCGACAGCTTCCATACCCTGTCGCTCAAGGACGACCCGGCCGGCATCGCCGACATCCCGGGCGAGAAGATCTTCTTCCTGCAGATGGCGGATGCGCCGCTGATGGCCATGGACGTGCTGCAGTGGGCGCGCCACCACCGCAGCTTTCCGGGGCAGGGCGATTTCGACTGCGTGACCTTCCTCGAGAAGACGCTGCAGGCCGGCTACACCGGGCCGCTGTCGCTGGAGATCTTCAACGACGTGTTCCGCGAGACGCCCAACCGCCGCACCGCGGTCGATGCGATGCGCTCGCTGCTGTGGCTGGAGAGCGAAGTGCGCGGGCGGCTGGGCGAGGACGACTCGATTCGCACGGCCGTTCACGCCGAGGCTGTCGGAGCGCTGCAGCACCCCACGGCCGTTCACGCTGAGCTTGTCGAAGCGCTGCGGCACCCTAAAGCCGTTCACGCTGAGCCTGTCGAAGCGCTGCGCGAGGCTTCGACAGGCTCATCCCGAACGGGCGGCGTGGCGCGGGCGCTGCGCGAGGCTTCGACAGGCTCGGCCCGAACGGGTGGCGTGGCCCGAACAGGTGGGACAGCGGTCGAACTGTTCGATCCCCCGCCTGTCCCCACACTCTCCGACATCGGCTTCATCGAGTTCGCCGCTGACGAGGCCTCCGCGCCCGCGTTGGGCGGGCAGTTCGAGCAGCTGGGCTTCCGCCGCATCGGCCGCCACCGCTCCAAGGCCGTCACGCTGTACCGCCAGGGCGACGTCCATTTCATCGTCAACGCGCAGCCCGATTCCTTCGCCCGCGAACGCTTCGAGCTGCACGGCACCTCGGTGTGCGCGCTGGGCCTGCATGCCAGCGACGCACAGCAGGCGGCCGATCGCGCGCTCGCGATGTGCTCGCTGCGGCACGACAGCCCGCTCGGCCCGGGCGAGACGGCCGTGCCGGCCATCGTGGCGCCGGGTGGCAACCTGGTCCATTTCATCCCCGGCGAGATGTCGACCGGCGCGCTGTTCGAAGCCGACTTCGTGCTCGACGGCGCGGCCGATTGCGCCGGCTTGGGGCTGCGCAGCGTGGACCATGTGGCGCTGGGTCTGGCCGTGGACCAACAGGACACGTGGGTGCTGTTCTCCCGCGCCGTGCTGGGCCTCACGCCCGGCGAGAGCCTGGAACTCGCCGACCCCTTCGGCCTCGTGCGCAGCCGCGGCGTGGCCAATGCCGACCGCAGCGTGCGCCTGGTGCTCAACGCGTCGATGAGCCAGCGCACCCGCACGGCACGCACGCTCACCCGCACGGGCGGCGGCGCGGTGCACCACATCGCGCTGGCGTGCGACAACATCTTCGCCACCGTGGACCGGCTGCGCGCGGCCGGCGTGCGCTTCCTGCCGATCTCGCCCAACTACCACGACGACCTGCCGACCCGGCTGGACCTGGCCGACGATTTCGTCGAACGCCTGCGCACCGCCGGCGTGCTCTTCGACCGTTCGGCCGCCGGCGACTTTCTGCACATCTACACCGAGGGCGGCGAGCAGGGCTTCTTCTTCGAGATCGTGCAGCGCATCGGCGGCTACGACGCCTACGGCGCGGCCAACGCAGCGGCCCGCATGGCGGCGCAGGCGCAGCAGTCCTGAGCATCCCTTCCCAATCCCTGTCCTGTCACACACCTTTTCCAACACGGAGACACGCCTCATGTCCACAACTACCGCCCACGAGCCGCAGGGCAAGCACCAGTCGAAGAAGGCCGCCGCCAGCGGCTGGATCGGCTCCGCGCTCGAGTACTACGATTTCTTCATCTATGCCACCGCCGCGGCCCTGATCTTTCCGCAGATCTTCTTTCCCAAGGGCGACCCGGCGATCGCCATCATCGCGTCGCTCGCCACCTACGGCGTGGGCTACGTGGCGCGCCCCATCGGCGCCTTCGTGCTCGGCCACCTCGGCGACACGCATGGGCGCAAGCAGGTGCTCATCTGGTGCATGTTCCTCATGGGCTTTTCGACCATCGCCGTCGGGCTGCTGCCCACCTACGACCAGATCGGCCTGTGGGCGCCCGCGCTGCTGGTGCTGATGCGGCTGATCCAGGGCTTTGCCGTGGCCGGTGAGATCTCGGGCGCGAGCTCGATGATCCTGGAGCACGCGCCCTTCGGCCGCCGCGGCTTCTTCGCCAGCTTCACGCTGCAGGGCGTGCAGGCGGGCCAGATCCTGGCCGCCGCCGTGTTCCTGCCGCTGGCGCACTACATGCCCACGGAACAGTTCAACAGCTGGGGCTGGCGCATCCCGTTCCTGCTGAGCTTCGTCGTCATCATCGCCGGCTGGATCATCCGCCGCGAAGTCGAAGAGACGCCCGCCTTCACCGACAAGTCCGAGGCGAAGCAGCGCGCGCGCTCGCCCATCGTCGACGCCTTCAAGTACAGCACGCCCGACATGCTGCGCGTGGTGTGCATGGCGCTGATGAACGTGATCCCGGTGGTGGCCACCATCTTCGGCGCCGCCTACGCGGTGCAGCCGGCCTACGGCATCGGCTTCGCCAAGGACATCTACCTGTGGATCCCGGTCCTGGGCAACATCCTCGCGGTGCTGGTCATTCCCTACGTGGGCACGCTGTCGGACAAGATCGGCCGCCGCCCGCCCATCGTCGTCGGCGCGCTGCTCTCGGGCCTGCTGGCCTTCGGCTACCTGTACGCCATCAGCATCAAGAGCGTGCCGCTCGCGATCTGCATGTCGCTGCTGATGTGGGGCGTGGTCTACCAGGGCTACAACGCCGTGTTCCCCTCGTTCTACCCCGAGCTGTTCCCCACCCGCACTCGCGTCTCGGCCATGGCGATCTCGCAGAACATCGGCACGGCCATCACCGCGATGCTGCCCGCGCTGTTCACGGCCGTCGCGCCGCCCGGCGCGGCCAACATCTGGCTCACCGTGGGCGCCATCGCCTTCGGCATCACCGTGATCTCCGCCCTGGCCGCGCTGAGCGCCCGCGAAACCTACCGCGTCCACATGAAGGACCTGGGCAACGCCGACGCGGTGCCGGTGCCCAAGGCCGAATACGATCGCCTGCGCGAACAGGCGCTGGACGGCGGCCGCCTGCAGAACGCCGCCGCCTGATCCCGTGCACACCAGCCTTCGACGCCCATGATTTCCGGCAAGACCACCCTCATCGCCCACATCGGCTACCCGACCGAGACCTTCAAGGCGCCGATGATCTACAACCCCTGGTTCGACCAGCAGGGCATCGACGCGGTGGTCGTGCCCATGGGCGTCAAGGCCGAGGACTACGCCGTCGCGCTGCCGCAGATCATGCGTTTCAGCAATCTGCGCGGCGCACTGGTGACGATGCCGCACAAGATCTCGACGCTGTCATTGGTCGACGAGGTGACGCCCACCGCGCGCATCGCCGGCGCGTGCAACGCCATCCTGAAGCGCCCCGACGGCAGCCTGCTGGGCGACATGTTCGACGGTGCCGGCTTCGTGCGCGGCGTGGAGCGCAAGGGGCGGCCGTTCAAGGGAATGCGCGTGCTGGTGTCGGGCTCGGGTGGCGTGGGTTCGGCCATCGCAGCTTCCATCGCCGCCGCCGGCGCAGCCGAGCTGATGCTCTTCGACACGAATCCCGCGTCGGCCGAGGCCCTGGCAGGGCGGCTGCGGGCGCACTACCCGCAGCTCGTCGTGCGCACCGGCTCGAAAGACCCGGCCGGCTTCGACGTGGTCGTCAACGCCACGCCGCTGGGCATGAAGGAGGGCGATCCATTGCCTTTCGACATCGAGCGCATCGCGCCCGGCACCTTCGTGGGCGAGGTGGTCATGAAGTCCGAATACACGCCGCTGCTGCGAGCGGCGAAGGCGCATGGCTGCCCGGTGCAGGTCGGCACCGACATGCTGTTCGAGCAGATCCCCGCCTACCTGGAGTTCTTCGGCTTCGGCAGCACCACGCCCGAGGCCCTGCGCGAGGTTGCGACACTGCGCTATTGAAGGGCTGCGCCGCGTGCGGCGCACGAGACGGTTCCACAACGAAGAAGGAGACGCCGAGATGAAGAAGAGACAACTGCTGGCCACCGCCCTGGTGGCCATGGGCGTTCTGGCAGCCGGCCCGGTGCCGGCCCAGGTCAAGGAGCGCACCATCAAGTTCGCGTTCCAGAACCAGACCGGCCATCCGCAAGCCCAGGGCGCGCAGAAGTTCGCCGACCTGGTGGCCCAGAGGTCCGGCGGCAAGATGACCGTCAAGCTCTTCCCGGGCGGCGCGCTCGGCGGCGACCTGCAGACCGTGTCGGCATTGCAGGGCGGCACGGTGGAGATGACGGTGCTCAACGCCGGCATCCTCGCGGCGCAGGTCAAGGAGTTCGCGGTCTACGACTTCCCTTTCCTGTTCGGCAATGCGCAGGAGGCAGACGCGGTGACCGACGGCCCCTTCGGCCGGAAGCTGCTGGCGCGCCTCGACGAGAAGCAGATGCACGGCCTGGCCTACTGGGACCTGGGCTTTCGCAACCTCACCAACAGCCGCCGCCCGGTGGCCAAGGCCGAGGACATCGCGGGCCTGAAGGTGCGGGTGATCCAGTCGCCGATCTACATCGACCTGTTCAATACGCTGGGCGCCAACGCGACGCCGCTGCCGTTCCCCGAACTGTTCCCGGCCCTGGAGCAGCGCGTGGTCGACGGGCAGGAGAACCCCAACACGGTGATCCTGTCCTCCAAGTTCGCCGAGGTGCAGAAGTACATCACGCAGACACGGCACATCTACAACCCGCAGGCGCTCATCATCAGCAGGAAGTTCTGGGACACGCTCTCGGCCGACGAGAAGAAGGTGCTCACCGATTCCGCCGCCGAGGCCACCGCCTTCCAGCGCCAGGTGTCGCGCGGCGCCGCCGACTCGGCGCTGGCCGCGCTCAAGCAGGCCGGCATGACGGTGACCGAGCTGCCGCCGGCCGAAGTCGCCAGGCTGCGCGAGAAGGTCAAGCCCGTGATCGACAAGTACACCGCCAGCGTGGGCGAGTCCACCGTCAAGGAACTGATGGCCGAGATCGCCAAGGTGCGCAAGTAGCGGTGCGCGCCTGCGGCCTGCGTGCCACGCCCGCCGGGTTGCATGCCCGGCGGGCATGGCGCGTTTGTTGCTACGGATTTCATAGCTGCCCGCGCAGGCTGGGCGGGCGCTGCAGCCCGAAATCGTTCGAATCCGCCACAGCGCGGATGCCTTCATGAGTCCTTTCGCCGAAATCCTCTCGTTCGTCGCCACACTGGCCGCCCGCGGCCGCCGCAAGGCCGGCGCATGGTGAGCCCGGCACCGGGCGATCCCCTCTCTTCGCAGCCGAACGGTGGCTCCCGCCGCCGCCGGCCCATGTCCTTCGCGCTGCTGCTGCCGCTGCTGCTGGCCGCCCAGCCGGTGGCGACCGACAGCTACCTGCCGGCGCTGCCGGCCATCGCGCGCGAGCTGGGTTCGGCCAGCAGCAGTCTCACCGTTTTCGTGCTCGCCTTCGGCTTGGCGCAGCTGCTGTGCGGCCCGCTGGCCGACCGCTTCGGCCGGCGCCCGGTGCTCCTCGCGGGGCTGGGCTGCTACGCCGTCGCGGCCGTGGGCTGTGCGCTGGCCGGCAGCGTGGGCTGGCTGGTGGGGTGGCGGGCGGTGCAGGGCTTCTCGATGGCAGCCATCCTGGTGTGTGCGCGCGCCGCGGTGCGCGACCTGTACCCGGCGCACGAGGGGCCGCACATCATGGCGCGCGGCCTCACCGGGCTGGGCGTGGTCGCGCTGTTCGCGCCCGTGCTGGGCGCCTGGCTCGTTCAGGGCCTGGGATGGCGCTGGGTGCTGGGCGCGATGGCGGTGTACGCGGGCGTGCTCTTCGCCCTGTGCTGGCGCGATTTCGCGGAGACGCACGCGCCGCTGGCGCCCGGCGAGGCCGCCACGCCCGTGGCCCGCGGCAGTGCGCGCCAGGTGTTCGCGAGCCGCAGCTTCCGTGCATGGGCCTCGCTGGCGGCCGCCACCTATGGCGGGATCTTCTGCTTCCTGCTGCTGTCGCCCATGGTCTACATCGACCTGCTGGGCCTCTCGCCCGCGCTGTACGGGTGGATCCCGGCGGGCGGCTCGCTGGTCTACATCTTCAGCACCACGATGTGCCGTCGCCTGCTGCGGCGCTGGGGCGCCGTGCGCACGGTGCAACTGGGCGCGTCTCTGAGCCTTTCGGGCGCCTGCATCCAGGCGCTCGGGTGCGCGCTGTGGCCGCAGTCGGCCCTGCCGCTGCTGCTCGGGCATGCGGTGTACGTGCTGGGCCACGGCATCCACCAGCCCTGCGGCCAGGCCGGCGCGGTGGGCGACCTGCCGCAGCTGGCCGGCCGCGCCGTCTCGTGGTCGGGCTTCGCGATGATGGTCGTCGCCTTCTGCATGGGCCAGTTCGCAGCGCGCTTCGTCGACAACACCATGAGCCATGGCGCCTGGCCGATGGTGCTGCCCATGGTCGCTGCCGGCATGGCGCTCATGGCGATCGCCTTCGGCTGGCTGCCGCGCCTCGGGACAGGGCGGCCTCCCGCACGCGCCGCCTAGCCGTCCGAGCGCCAGCTGTAGAGGAGTGCGTGCCGGATCAGCAGCGCCGTCGCCACGCCCAGCGGCACGCTGACCAGCGGCGACCACCAGCGCGCGGTGGCCAGGCACAGCACGATGGCGATCACGGCGCCCAGTGTGGCGGCGACGTCCGACTTTCGTTCGCGCCCATGGCGCGAGGTGCGTGAGGCACGATTCCGGCGCGCCAGGCGCGGGCGGGAAGCAGGCGCTGCGGCGCAGCGCAGGGAAGAGGTGGGGGCCATGGTCGACGCTCGCTGGCGACCCCGAGGGCCGATGGTGCGGTTCTACGGCGGGCCCAAGACAGCCGTTTGACAGTGGCCGCTCAGGCGCTGCGCGATGCCGCGCGCGCGTTGGCGCGCTGCGCCAGCATGAACACCGGCATCGCCAGCAGCGCGCAGCCCGCCAGCACCGCGAAGGCCAGGCCGAAATGGCCGCGCGCGCCGACCACCGCGTTGGCCACGCCAGCGCTCAGCGCCGCGCCGACGCCCTGCAGCGTCAGCACCAGCCCCAGCGCCAGGTTGTAGCGGCCGGTGCCGCGCGCGTAGCGCTCCACCATCAGCGGCGTGGCCACGCCCAGTGCGCCGGCCGCGATGCCGTCGAGCACCTGCACCGGGATGTTGGCCCACACGCTGGGAAAGCCCCAGGCCAGCAGGCCGCGCACCGGCAGGATCAGGATGGCCAGGTACACGAAGGCCGACAGGTCCAGGCGCCGGCTGCGCGCCACCCACAGCGCCACCGGCACCATCGTCAGTTGGGCGACCACGATGGCGACGCCCGTCCACAGCAGGGAGGCCGCGTCGGGCTGTGTCGCGGCCAGGCGCTGGTTGAGCAGCGGCAACATGGCCGCGTTGCCAAGGTGGAAGAAAGCGCATGCGAGCGCGAAGAGCCACAGCGCGCGGTGCCGCAGCAGCTCGCCGAAGCCGCCTGGGGCCTCGGCCTGGGGCGCGCCGGCGGCGGCCTCCACGCCGCGCGCCGCCGCATGGTCGATGTCGCCGGCGCGAATGGTCGCCAGGCACAGCAGGCTGCCAATGGCCATGGCCATCATCACGGACATCATCCAGGGCGCGCCGAACTGCTGCGCCACGATGCCCGCGCCCAGCGCCGAGACGATGTTGCCGGCGTGGCTCCAGGCTTCGTTGCGGCCGGTCTGGCGGCGCAGCCCGTCGCGCCGCGCGAGACCCAGCGTCAGCGCGGCCAGCGCGGCGGCCAGCAGCGCGCCGGCCGCGCCCGCGACCACCTGCGAGCCGACCAGCAGCCACGGAGACTTCGTGAGGAAGGCGCAGCCGCTGCCGAGCGTGACCGCGACCACGGCAATCGCCATGAGCGCGCGCTTGGCGGTCCAGCGATCGGCCCAGGCGCCGGCGATCGGCGTCATCAGCACGGCCGCGAGGCCACCGGCCGTCATCGTGAGCCCGATCAGCGTCTGGTCGACCCGCTGGCTCTGAAGGTAGGTGGCGAGGAAGGGGCCGAGCCCGTCGCGCACGTCGGCCAGGAAGAAGGCCGTCCAGGCCAGGGCCGTGAGCGAGGCAGCGGTGGCGGGCGCGCCGGCACGCCGGCCGGCCTCGAGGGGCATGGCGAGCGTGGTGGACATGGGCGGGCCTCGTCCTCGGCGCGGGTCAATGGGCGGCCAGCGGCTTGCCGTTGACGGTGTGCGCCTCGATCACCCGGCCCCGGCCCGCGGCCAGCGGCTGCGAGGGCCCTTCGGCGCGCACGCGGTCGCCGGGCTGCAGGTCCAGCTGCGCGAAGCCTTCGGGCTTCAGGTGCACGAAGTCGCCGGTGTCGAGCACGACGCCGTTGGGGGCGCCGTGCTTGGCGTGGTTGATGCGCAGCACGCGGCCTTCGACCGGTGCGTCGTCGTGCACCGGTGCCACGGGTTGGCCGTCGACCTCGCTCAGGCGATGGAAGTCGTAGACCACGTGAGCGCCTTCGCCCTTGGGCGAGGCCGGGCGCTCGCTGCCTTCGACCGTGATGCGCTGGCCGGGCTTGAGCTGCGCGAAGGCGGCTGCGGCACCGGGGTCGTGCTTGTCGAAGACGAACTGCGTGGGCACGCCGTCGGTGTCGATGAGCACGCCCTCGTGCTCGCCGCGCGGGCTGTAGATCAGGTGCTGGAAGCGGCCTTCGACCGACCAGATGTCGACGAGTGTGTCGTGGGGCATGGGTGGATCTCGCGATGAACTGGGATGAAAGGGAACACGGGGCCGCAACGGCCCCGACGGATCAGGCCGGCCGGCGGCGCGGGCCGGGGTGCGCTGCGTCGGTGGGGCCCGAGAGGACCTCCTGCAGCGCCTGCTGCGTGGCGCCCAGGCGGGTCGCCTCGATGCCGGTGCCCAGCGGGCTGCGTGTGCCCCAGCCCTGCACGTAGAGCGGGGCGCCGGGCTGCAGCAGGCCGCCGATCATGCGACCGACGTGCGGCGGAAAGCGCACCACGGTGCCGTCGTCGAGCAGCGCGCCGTGCGCGTCGCCGCGGTCGTTGAACAGCACGCGCGCGATGCGGCCGCCGGCGCTCATCGAGGCCAGCGCGCCCAGCGGGCGGGGCGACGGGGGCATGGCGCCGGGCGAGGGCGGCTGGTCGGTCACGGCACGGCCGTTGGCGCGGATCTCCTGCGCCCGCAGCGCGCCGGCATCGCCCGCGCGCCAGCCGGTGGCTTCGACGCGATCACCCACCTTGATCAGGCCCGTCACGCTGGCCGACAGGTGCGGGGCGAAGGCGACCTGGGTGCCGTTGTCCAGCAGCAGGCCGTCGGCCTCGCCGTTGGGGTTGACCAGCCAGCGCGCCACCTGGCCGCTCACGCTGGCCGTGACCATCGGCGCCGGGGCCATCCGTCCGCCCGGGGGCGGCGGCAGGGGCGCCGCCATGCCGGCAGGGGGCGGCATCGGGCCGCCGGGCGGGGCGGGTCGGGGTGCGGGCTGCGCGACGGCGAGGGCGGACGCCGCCATCAGGCCGGCCAGCAGGGTGGCGCGGAGGGAAAAACCGGAAGTGGCCATGGGGTGCTCCTTGAAGGGATGTGCCAGGAGCTCCCAATACGCGTGCCAGAGACGATTTCCTTTGAAATCAAGGACTTGTGTCGCCGACTCGATGCGCGATCGGATGATGGCCGGACACCCGCTGTCCGGAAACACGACAGCTTCTCAGTCGAGGCCGTGCTGTGTCAGTTTGGCGTACAGCAGCTGCCGGTGGATGCCGAGCTGGCGCGCCGCCAGCGAGCGGTTTCCGCCCGCCTCGGCCAGGGCGTGGCGAAGCAGCAGCTTCTCCAACCGGTCGATGGCCTCGGGCAGGGTGCCGGCATACCAGTCGGCGGGCAGGGCATCGGTGGCCGCGCTGCCGGTTGCGGGCGAGGGATCGGCCAGGTCCAGCTGATGGATCACCGCGCCGCGCTGCAGCGCCTGACAGCGCTCCATCGCATTGCGCAGCTCGCGCACGTTGCCGGGCCAGCGGTGGGCCAGCAGCGCGGCTGCGGCTTCGGGCGACAGGCGCTTGGCCGGGCCCGGCGCCGCCGCCAGCCGCAGCAAGTGCTCGGCCAGCGGCACGATGTCGGCCAGGCGCTCGCGCAGCGGCGGCAGGTGGATGGCCAGCACGTCCAGGCGGTAGCGCAGGTCTTCGCGAAAGCGCCCGTCCGCCACGGCCTGCGCCAGGTCGCGGTGGGTGGCGGCCACCACGCGCACGTCCACCTTCTGCGGGCGGTGGCTGCCCACGGGCGTCACCTCGCCCTCCTGCAGCACGCGCAGCAGCTTGGCCTGCACGTCCAGCGCCATGTCGCCGATCTCGTCGAGCAGCAGCACGCCACCGTCAGCCGACTTGAAGCAGCCGGGCCGGTCGGCCACCGCGCCGGTGAAGGCGCCCTTCACGTGGCCGAAGAGTTCGCTCTCGAGCAGCTCGCGCGGGATGGCCGCGCAGTTGACGGCCACGAAGGGTTGGGCTGCACGGTCCGAATGGCGGTGCAGCGCGCGTGCCACCAGTTCCTTGCCGGTGCCCGTCTCGCCGACGACCAGCACCGGCGCGCGGCTGCCGGCGGCCAGGCCGATGCGCTTGTGCACCTCGCGCATCGCCTCGCTGATGCCGATCATCTCGCCGTCGTCCGGCAAGGGTGCGCGCTCGGGCGTGGTCGGCGGCGGTGCCGATGCAGCCAGCGCGCGCCGCACCACCTCGATCACGCCGTCGCGGCCGACCGGCTTGGTGAGGTGGTCGAAGGCGCCCAGGCGCATCGCCTCGATGGTGCCGGCGCTGCCCGCGTGCGCGGTGAGCACGACCACCGGCGGCAGGCGCTGCAGGGTGGCCTTCATCGCGGCCAGCGTCTGCAGGCCGTCCATGCCCGGCATGCGGTGGTCGAGGAAGACCAGGTCGAAGCGCTGCGCGCCCAGGCGCGCCAGGCCGTCCTCGCCGCGGTGTTCGACGGCCACGGCATGGCCCAGCCCTTCGAGCGTCTCGCGCAGCGAATCGGCGAAATCCGTGTCGTCGTCGACGATCAGCAGGGCTGCCATGGCATCTCCAGGATGAAGCGCGCACCGGGCGTGCCGGCCTCGTGGCGCAGTTCGCCGCCATGGGCGATGGCGACTTCGCGCGCCAGCGCCAGGCCCAGGCCGGTGCCGTCGGCCCGGCCGGTGCCGAAGGGCTCGAACAGGCGGCCGCGCACTGCCTCGGGCACGCCCTCGCCATCGTCGGCGACGCCCAGCACGAGCAGGCCGCGCGCCGCGTCACCCTCGGCCCACAGGCGCACGCTGCCGCCGGGACTGCGCGCGTGGCGCACGGCGTTGTCGAGCAGGTTGTCGACGGCGCGCGCCAGGTGCAGGGGGTCGTACATGGCGCAGGGCGGGGCGCCTTCGGCCAGCACCAACGCCACCTGGCGTTGCGCGGCCGACTCGGCCACCGTGGCCAGGCGCTCACGCAGCCAGGGTTGCAGCGGCACTGCCTGTGGATTCAGGTCCAGGGGCTGGACCAGCGCGAGCAGGCTGCGCACCACCGCGTCGAGCCGGTCGATCTGGCCGACGATGGTGCGCAGGGCGGCAGCCTGCATGTCGGCATCGGCAGCGAGTGCGTTCTCTGCCTTCAGACGCATCGCGGCAATGGGGTTGCGGATCTCGTGCGCCACGGCCGAGGTCATGCGGCCCAGCGCGGCCAGCCGCAGGTCGCGGCTGCGCTGCGCCAGTGCATCGCGGGCGACGGCCTGCGCCTGCGCGAAGCGGGCGGCATAGCCGTTGTAGCTGGCGACGATGCGGTCGAGCTCGTCCAGGCCGGTGCGCGCCAGCGTCGGCATGGTGTCGGCCGGCGCGGCGGCCAGGGCAGCCTGAAGCGCCCGCAGGCGCGACCGGCCGCGGTACAGGAGCACCGCGAGCCACACGGCCGAGCCGACGATCGCCGCCGCCAGCGCCCCCAGGCCAATGCGCAGGCTTCCCTCGGCCGCCGCGGCGCCGAGCTGGGTGCGTGTCATGGTCCAGGCCGCGGCGCCGGGCGCGGCCAGCGGGCAGGCCGCGACGATCAGCAGCTCGCGGCTGCCGCGCACCTGCTGCGTGCGCAGGCGCTGGGTGCCCACCGCCTGCTGCGCCGTCTGCTCGATCAGCGCCTGCTCGGCCGCGGGCACGTCGGTCTTCACGCTGCTGCCTTCGTAGGTGGGGTAGGCGTATGCGCCGATGCCGCCTTCGGCGCGCCACACGCCGCCCTCGACGTACGGGGCCTCGGTCAGCACCAGCTGCAGCAGCACGCGCGCGAGGTCCAGCCGCAGCGCCTTCGTGTCGGGCGCCGACTGCGCGTAGCGCTGCGCGAGTTGCTCGCAGCTGCCTTCGACGCGCGCACGGCCCAGCTCCAGCTGCATCGCCGGGCTCAGCCGGTACAGCCCGAGCACCACCCCGCCCAGCAGCAGGCACACGGCCAGCAGCAGGGCCCAGAACACGGCGAGTTGCAGTCGCAGGGAGCGCATGGAGGTGGCAGATGGCGCGCGCAGGAGCGGGGGAAGGCGGGCGGAGTATGCGCGACACCGACGGACCCGCCTGACGGACGCCGACGCGTGTGCATGTCGACAAGGCCCCGCGCCGAGCGGGTCGGCCTGGCTTCGCCCGAGCAGGCCGCTTCTAGCGCGACTCGTACCAACGCTGGGTCCGGTTCACCACGGCGACCACCGCCAGCATGACGGGCACCTCGATCAGCACGCCGACGACCGTGGCGAGCGCCGCGCCCGAGTGGAAGCCGAAGACGCTGATGGCCGTCGCCACGGCCAGCTCGAAGAAGTTGCTGGCGCCGATGAGCGCGGAAGGGCCGGCCACGCAATGGGCGACGCCAAGCCGTCGGTTCAGCAGGTAGGCAAGACCCGAATTCAGGACCACCTGCAGCAGGATCGGCACCGCCAGCAGCGCGATGACCAGCGGCTGGTGCAGGATCGCTTCGCCCTGGAAGGCGAACAGCAGCACCAGGGTCAGCAGCAGCGCGGCGATGGACCACGGCCCGAGTTGGCCGGCGACCGCCTGCAGCCGCGCCGGGCCGCCCTTGAGCAGCTGTGCACGCAGTGCCTGGGCCAGGATCACCGGCACCACGATGTAGAGGCCGACCGAGGTGAGCAGGGTGTCCCACGGCACGGCGATGGACGAAAGGCCCAGCAGCAGCGCCACCAGCGGTGCGAAGGCCACCACCATCAGCGCGTCGTTCAGTGCCACCTGCGACAGCGTGAAGTACGGGTCGCCGCGGCACAGCTGGCTCCACACGAAGACCATGGCCGTGCAGGGTGCAGCGGCCAGCAGGATGAGCCCGGCCACGTAGCCGTCCAGCTGGTCGGGGGGCAGCAGCGGCGCGAACACATGGCGGATGAACAGCCAGCCCAGCAGCGCCATGGAAAAGGGCTTGACGGCCCAGTTCACGAAGAGCGTGACGCCGATGCCGCGCCAGTGCGCCTTGACCTGGCCCAGCGCACTGAAGTCGATCTTCAGCAGCATCGGAACGATCATGACCCAGATCAGCAGGCCCACCGGCAGGTTGACCTGGGCGAGCTCCATGGCGGCCACCGCCCGGAAGGCCGACGGGAACCACTGGCCGAGGCCCACGCCCACCAGGATGCACAGGCCCACCCACAGGCTCAGGTAGCGCTCGAAGAAGCCGATGGCCGGCGTGGGGACGGCGGCCGCCCCGGACGTGAGGGACGCCATGGTTCAGGACCTCGACAGCCCGCGAGCCGTGGACGCCAGCACCACCTTGTCGAGGCGGGCTGCGGGCAGGCTCACCAGCAGCTCCAGCCGGCGCCGGATGGCGTGCAGCGTCTGACGGAACGCCTCCTGGCGCTGCGCGTCGCTTCCTTCGACCTCCGAAGGGTCTGCATAGCCCCAATGCGCCGTCGCCGGCTGGCCCGGCCAGTACGGGCAGACTTCACCGGCTGCGTTGTCGCACACCGTGATGACCAGGTCCATGGGTGGCGCGTCGGCCCCGCCGAACTCGTCCCAGCTCTTGCTGCGCAGGCCTGCGGTGTCGATGCCGGCTTTCTCGAGAGCCTGCAGCGCCATGGGGTGGGGTTGCTGGTTCGGGCGCGGGCTGCTGCCGGCGGAAAAGGCCCTGAAGCGGCCGGCGCCCAGGTCGTTCAGCACCGCTTCGGCCAGGATGCTGCGGGCCGAGTTGTGGGTGCAGAGAAAAAGGACGTTCAGCGCAGGGGTGTCGGTCATGGTGGGCTCCTGAAGCGGGAAGGCGAAGGAAGGCGAAAGCGAAGGCGCAGGGGCACCCACACGGCGCCCGAATGTCGGCGCTCGCGGGATGGGGAATCAGGGGGTCAGCAGCAGGCGGAGGCTTTGGCGTCCACGGCGCAGGGTTCGCCTTCGCAGCAGTTCTGCGTGAGGTAGCTCAGCAGTCCGTCCATCTGCTCGAAGGCGGCGCGGTAGCGCAGGTTGCGGCTCACGCGCTCCTGCGACACCAGGCCGGAATTCGTCAGTTCCTTGAGGTGAAAGGACAGGCTGGTCGCCGGCACGTCGATGGTTTCCAGCAGCGTGCCGGGCGTCGCGCCTTCGGGGCCGGCGACCACCAGTGCGCGGAACACGCGCAGGCGAAGCGGGTGCGCCAGGGCGGCGAGGGATTGAACAACCTTTTCTTCTTCCATTGTTCGAGAATATTCGTATTATCAAATTCATGCAACACACGACGTCCCTTCCCGAGCTCCCGAACGTCGCGCCGTCCCGGTTCGACAAGCCCACGCTGGAGCGCCTCATCGGCGTCCCCCGGGCGTCCCACGCGCCCCGCATCCTGGTGCTGCATGGCTCTGTGCGCGAGCGCTCCTACAGCCGGCTGCTGGCCGACGAGGCCGGGCGCCTGCTGCAAGCCATGGGCGCCGAGGTGAAGCGCTTCGATCCGGCCGGGCTGCCGCTGCCCGACAGCGTGGATGCCGATCACCCCAAGGTGCGCGAGCTGCGCGACCTGGCACAGTGGTCGGAGGGCATGGTGTGGTCGTCGCCGGAGCGGCACGGTGCCATGACGGCCATCATGAAGGCGCAGGTCGACTGGATTCCGCTCAGCGAGGGGGCCGTGCGGCCGACGCAGGGCAAGACGCTGGCCATCATGCAGGTGTCCGGCGGGTCGCAGTCCTTCAACGCCGTGAACCAACTGCGCGTGCTGGGCCGCTGGATGCGCATGCTGACCATCCCGAACCAGTCGTCGGTCGCCAAGGCCTATCAGGAATTCGACGAGGCGGGCCGCATGAAGCCCTCGGCCTACTACGAGCGCCTGGTGGACGTCATGGAGGAACTGGTGAAGTTCACGCTGCTGACCCGTGATGCGGCGCCTTACTTGGTGGATCGCTACAGCGAGCGCCAGGAGCAAGCCCCGGCCTTCGCGTCGGGGGTTCGGCTCTCGGCGATCTGAGCCTGGCCACGCCAAAGCCCCGGTGTCTGCCACGTCTTCCTCCACGAGCAGAAAATCTCCGCATGAGCACCCCCACCACTCTCCAGATCGATTTCGTGTCCGACGTGTCGTGCCCCTGGTGCGCCGTCGGCCTGGCCTCGCTCGAGCAGGCCCTCGCGCACGTCGGCCCCGAGATCGACGTGCACCTGCGCTTCCAGCCCTTCGAGCTCAATCCGCAGATGGTCTCCGAGGGCGAGGACTCGGTCGAGCACCTGCAGCGCAAGTACGGCATCAGCGAACAGCAGGTGCGGGCCAACGGCGAGCACCTGCGCCAACGCGGGCTGGCGGTGGGCTTTCCGTTCGACCTGGACAAGCGCAAGCGCGTGTGGAACACCTTCGACGCGCACCGCCTGCTGCACTGGGCCGAGCTGGAAGGCGAGGCACAGCAGCTCGCCTTGAAGAAGTCGCTGTTCAAGGCCTACTTCCTCGACGGACTGAGCCCGGCCGACCATGACCTGCTGGTGCGTCTGGCCGCCGAGGCAGGGCTGGACGAAGCCCGCGCCCGCGAGATCCTGGCCGGCGACGACTACGCCGACGAGGTGCGCGCGCGCGAGCGGCTCTACACCGACGCCGGCATCCATTCGGTGCCGGCCATCGTCATCAACAACCAGCACCTGATCTCGGGCGGCCAGCCGCCGGAGGTTTTCGAGCGCGCGCTGCGCCAGATCGCAGGTGCGCAGCCTCCGGCGGTGATGAGCGCCTGAGCGGCGCCCGTTCCAAGTAAAAAGTGGCTGCAGCGCCCGTGGGGTGGGCGCGAGCAGCTATGGTTTCGATAGCGGCCCACCCTCGGCGTATTGCTGCGCCCGGGCGCTGGGCGGGCTGCGTTTTGCGTCCTCGGGCGTCCAAGGGCGCGGCGGCGGCTCGATGCCCTCGTGGCCGAGCACGCGAAACGCCTTGCCTGCACCGTCCTGGTGGATGAGCACGAAGTGCCGTCCGAACCCGGGTTGCGTGTCGATGCCGACCGCGATCCGTGTGTCCAGCGCCAGCACCTCGAAGCCGAAGGAACGCAGGCGCGCAGCGAGCTGCGCGGGCGGCAGTCCGATGAAGTCGCCGTAGCGCCACGGGCCGAACACATCGCCCCACACGGGCGCGGGGCCGTAGTAGATGGCGTCGCTCATCGCCACCTGGTAGACGCGGCCCTGCGGGTGGGCGCGCAGCCACGCCATCAGCCCGTAGCCCGGCAGCGTGCGGCGCAGCCAGGCATCGCGCGCCTCGGCCGTGGGCGCGATGCGCTGCGCGTCGGCGGCCAGGTGCTGCAGCGCGACGGCCGCCAGCAGTGCCCAGGCGCCGGCCTGGAGAAAGGGCCCGCTGCGCTGCAGGGCGGCCGGGGCGGTCCGCCACGCGCGGCCGCACAGGCCACCCAGGACCTGCCAACCCATGGCCGCCCCCAGTGCGACCAGTGGCACCGACGGGACGAGGTAGCGCGGGTAGCGGGAGCTCAGCGCCCAGGCGCCCAGTGCGTAGACGCAGAACAGGGCGAGCCCGCGCACCGCCGCGCGGCGCGACGGCGCGTGCCAGCCGGGGTGCCACGGCATCAGGACGACCGGCCACAGCAGTGCGCTGGGCCACTGCGCGCGGTTGCGGATGTCTTCGAACTGGATGCGCATGTCCTCGGCGTTCCAGCTGCTGAAGCCGAACAGCCGCGCGCCCATCGGGTTGAAGGGGTCGCCGGTCAGCAGGCCATTGCGCGCATACCAGTACGCACAGGGCAGCAGGAAGCATGCGGCGGCGAGCGTCCACGAGGCCGGGCGGCGGGTGCGGGCGGCCAGCAGCGCCATCGCGAGCGGCACGAACACCAGCGCCTGGTACTTGGACCCGGCCGCCACGCCGAGCGCGAAGGCCGCCAAGGCGAGCCAGCGGTTCGCGGCGCCGCGTGGCGATTCGTACCAGAGCGCCAGCGCCGCGAAGGCAACGAGCACGAAGAGCGCCACGCCGCTGTCGATCAGCGCCGTCTCGAAATCGCCCAGCGCGAGCCAGATCGTCGCTGCAATGCCGGCCACCACCACGTTCACGTACCTGGCGCCCAGACACCAGACGATGAGCGTGGCCAGTGCGGCGGCCAGCGCATGGAGCAGGTGAGCGAAGACGTCGTCGTAGGCCAGCAGGGCCGCGCTGTAGAGCAGGTCGTAGTTGAAGGGGAACCAGGGGAAGTGCAGCCATCCGTGGACCCCCAGCGCGCCGCTGCCCGCCACCTCGCGCGCGTAGGGCAGGTGGTACATCGTCTCGTCGAAGGCGACTGGCGATGCCAGGGGCGCGAGCACCCGCGCCAGCGCGGCCAGGCCCATCAGCGCCAGGGCCGCGCGTTCGGCCGGCCCGTGGGGCGGCGCAGGCCGCCAGCGCCACATCGCCGGCCGGATGCGATGGGCCTGCCAGGCGGCGAGTGCCAGTCCCGTACCCAGCAGCCCGTGCACGGTGGGGCGCGTCAGCGCCGACACGATCGCCGACGCCTGCAGTGCGCAGATCGCCAGACCCAGCCCGAGCGCGGTCGCCAGCGCTTCGATCAGCAGGGCATCGGGCTTAGGCGCCGGCGCTGCACCGGCCCGCAGCAGGCTGCGGCCCGTGCCCCAGCAGGCGGCCACGACGAGGGCGAGTGCGGCATCGTGCGCCAGCACGAACAAGGCGGTGTGGATGGTCGGCTCCGGAAGGTGCCGACGCCGCAGGGCTTGCGTGCCGGCGGTCCCGGAGTCTGCGCAGCAATCTGGGGAAAATCGTGAGCGACGGCAGCCCTTTCGATCCGAATCGCCCGCCAGCGCCCGCGGGGCGGGCGCCGTCAGCTATGGATTCGATAGCAGATGGCAGCTCAGCCGCGCGGCCGGGCGTCGGCGAGGACGGCAGCTGACGGCGCCGCCGCCGCACGCTCCCGGGCCTCGAAGCGCGCCACGGCCCAGGCCACGGCATAGAGCCAGAGGAACACGCTGCCCAGCAGCGCCACATCGGCCCAGAGGGGTCGTGCGCGGTGGCCGAAGAGCGCGACCACGATCAGCACCGCGACCAGATGAGCACAGAACACGGCCAGTGAGGCCGAGCCCATCGTCTCGAGCCAGCGCGGCCGCGGCAGGTGAGACAGCCAGCCCGGACCGAAGCGGAAGGCCACGATGCCGATGGCCGCCAGGTCGAGCAGGCGAAGCGGGCCGAGGCGCCACTTGTCGAACAGCAGGTTCAACTCGGCGTGGTCACCGAAGGGCGCCTGGCCCCAGGGGCTCAGGTGCCGCCAGGCCAGGCATCCCACGGCCACCACCACGGCGATCTGCAGCACGGGGCGCGGGATCACGATCGGCTGCGCGTCGGGCGCGTTGCGGCTGGCGCCCATCCACAGCCCGAAGAACCACAGGAACTGCCAGGCGAAGGTGTCGAAGGAGCCGGTCTCGTTGAAGGGAATGGGGATGCCGAGCAGACCCATCATGAAATGCTCGTGCAGCCAGGGCGTCATGCCGAACTGCGCGCAGGCCCATAGCAACGCGCTCAGCAGCATCGGGATCCGCCAGCCATGGCGCAGTGCCCAGGCCATGACCCAGGGGCTGAGCAGCATGAACAGGATGTACAGCGGCAGGATGTCCAGCAGCGCCGGCTGGTAGACCAGCAGCAGCGAATACAAGAAGCCCTCGTGCGGATGCGCCAGGTAGTACTTCAGCAGGTCCTTGACCTGCGGCTCCTCGATGTGCAGGCCGATGGCCAGCGCGGTGATCACAGTGAACAGGAAGAGCAGCAACGCTGCCTGGCTCATGTAGATGCGCACGGCGCGCTTCCAGAAGCCGCGGCGCATCGCATCCACGCCCTGCGCGTAGCCGATGCGGCTGTAGACCAAGCCCGAGACGAACGCCGACAGCAGCACGAAGCCTTCCGCCGCCGACACGAAGCCGAAGGGCTGCCCCACCGGGTCGGTGAAGCGCGTGGGCACGTGCGTGATGGTCATCAGCACGAGCATGAGCCCGCGCACGGCGTCGATTTCCCAGTAGCGGCGCGGCGGGGGCAGGGCGGTGTCGCTCATGATGGGCGGGAGGCTTTCATCGCCAGGGACTCTATCGGCGCGAACCTGACGGGATGTCGGTCGCCGCTCCATGACCACGTGGGCCATGTGGCACGCGCAGCTTCGGGTGGGCGGGCGGGACGCCGTCCTACCGGCGCTCGCCGTGGCGTTCGACGGCAGACAGGCGCCGCGGTTCCCAGGCTGTTGCGCCTGCTGACACAAAAGCGAGGAACTGCACCATGAGCATGCGCAAGCGCCGCCGCGGCCTGTACGCCAACATCCAGGCCAAGCGCCGCCGCATCGCGCGCGGCAGCGGCGAACGCATGCGCAAGCCGGGCGAGAAGGGTGCGCCGGCGCGAGGTGCATTCCGCAAGGCCGCGAAGACGGCGCACCGCAAGCGCCGGACACGCCGCCGTGCCAGCAAGCGTTAACGGCCCGCGCTCAGGCCAGGCTGGCGATCGGCACGGTCGCCTCCTTCAGCACGCGCAGCACGAAGTGCGACTTGCTGTGGCGGATGCCGGGAATCTTGTAGAGCTTCTCGCGCAGCAGCCGCTCGTAGTCGCGCGTGTCGCGCACGGCGATGCGGATGTAGTAGTCGTAGTCGCCCGAGACGAGGTACGCCTCCTGAATCTCGGGGATGGTCGCCAGCACGCGGCCGAAGTCGTACAGCGTCTCGTCGGTGTGGCTCTCGAGCGTGACCTGCACGATCACCGAATCCTGGTAGCCCAGCTTGCCGGCGTCGACGTCGACCGTGTAGCGCTTGATGACGCCCTCGGCCTCCAGCCGCTTGATGCGGCTCCAGCAGGTGGTGGCCGAGAGGCCGACCTCGGTGCCGATCTCCTGCAGGGTGCGGCGCGAGTCGGCCAGCAGGATGCGCAGGATGGCCATGTCGGTCTTGTCGAAATGTCCTTCGGTCGTATCGGCGGCTTTCCGATGGTTTTTCATATATCGAGGCTGTTTCATCGAAATTGCGAAGCACATTCTGCGCTGATCCCTGAAAAATCGGTGGCATGAACACCGAAGCGCTCCTCGACCTGCCCGCGTCACCCCCGTCGCCCACCGCATCGGCTGCCACGCCTCAGCCGAGCGTGCGCATGCCGCGCAACGGCGCCGAAGCCCTGCTCGACACGCTGGTGGCCTGCGGCGTCGACACCTTGTTCGGCTACCCGGGCGGTGCCGCGCTGCCGCTGTACGACGCATTGCACGGCGAACCGCGGCTTCGCCACGTCCTGGTGCGTCACGAGCAGGCGGCCGTGCATGCGGCCGAGGGCTACGCGCGCAGCACCGGCCGCGTGGGCGTGGTGCTGGTGACCTCGGGCCCGGGCGTGGGCAACACCATCACCGGCCTGCTCGACGCGATGAGCGACTCGGTGCCGGTGCTGTGCATCAGCGGCCAGGTCGCGACGGCCGTGATCGGCACCAACGCCTTCCAGGAAAGCGATGCGCTGGGCATGTCGCGCCCGGTGACCAAGTGGAACGTGCAGCCGCGCCGCGCCTCGGAGCTGCCGGGCGCGGTGCGACGGGCATTGGCCATCGCGGCCGGCGGCCGGCCGGGGCCGGTGCTGATCGACGTGCCCAAGGACGTGCAGCTGGCCCGTTTCGACGCCGCCGCCGAACCCGCGGCCGAGCGCGCACCGGCGGCCCTGCGCCCGCCGGTGCGCGCCAGCCTGCAGCGCGCGGCAGATCTCATCGCCTCGGCGCGCCGGCCGGTGTTCTATGGCGGCGGGGGCCTCGTCAACGCCGGGCCCACCGCCTGCGAGGCCTTCTCGCGCCTCGTGCGGCAGGTGGGGGCGCCGTGCACGCTCACGCTGATGGGGCTGGGCGCCTTCCCGGCCTCCGACCCGCAGTTCGTCGGCATGCTGGGCATGCACGGCACGCTGGAGGCGAACCTCGCGATGCACGAGGCCGACCTGGTGGTGAACGTCGGCGCGCGCTTCGACGACCGCGTGACCGGCAAGCTCGACGAGTTCTGCCCCCATGCGCGCAAGATCCATGTCGACATCGACCCCAGCAGCATCCACAAGACGGTGAAGGTCGACGTGCCCATCGTCGGCGATTGCGGCCAGGTGCTCGACGCGCTGCTGGCCATGCCCGACCTGAAGGGCTTGCCCGCGGCTCGCCTCGCGCCCTGGTGGGCGCGCGTGGACCGCTGGCGCGCCGAGCGCTGCCTGGACTTCGCGGCGAAAGCGGACGAGATCCTCCCGCAGCAGCTCATGGCGACACTGCAGGCGCAGCTTGCCGGTCGCGACGCCATCGTTTCCACCGACGTCGGCCAGCACCAGATGTGGGCCGCGCAGTACCTGCGCTTCGAGCGGCCGCGACGCTGGCTCACCTCGGGCGGCGCCGGCACCATGGGCTACGGGCTGCCGGCGGCGATCGGCGCGCAGATCGCGCACCCCGAGGCGCTCGTCGTCTGCGTGAGCGGCGATGCTTCGGTGCTCATGAACATCCAGGAGCTCTCGACCGCGGTGCAGCACCGCGCCCCGGTCAAGCTGGTGCTGTCGAACAACGGCTACATGGGCATGGTGCGCCAGTGGCAGGAGCTGAACCACGGCAACCGCCTGAGCCACAGCTGGAACGAGGCGCTGCCCGACTTCGTGGCCCTGGCACGTGCCTTCGGCTGGGGCGCGCGGCGCGTGAGCGACCCGGCCGAACTGGACGCGGCGCTGGCCGAATGCCTGGCCTGTGCCGGCCCCTTCTTCCTCGACGTGCAGGTCGCGGCGCAGGAGAACTGCTTCCCGATGATGCCGGCCGGGCAGGGGCACCACCGGGTCATGCTGGGCAAGGACCGGTGGTATCAGGACGCGCCGCCCGGCGAAGCGGCTACCAGGGCAGCGTGAAGATCTTGCCGTTGGTGAAGGACTTGATCGCCTCCTGAACGCCTTCCTTGTAGCCCAGGCCCGAATCCTTGATGCCGCCAAAGGGCGTGAGCTCGATGCGGTAGCCTGGCACCTCCCACAGGTTGACGGTGCCGACCTTCAGCTCCTTGGCGAAGCGGGTGGCGTCGTCCATCCGGTTGGTGCAGATGCCGGACGAGAGGCCGAAGGCCGTGCCGTTCGAGATCGCGATGGCCTCGTCGATGCTGCCGAAGGTCAGGATGGGCGAGACCGGCCCGAAGGTCTCCTCGCGCACCACGGTCATCTCGGGCCGGACGCGGTCGAGCACCGTGGGCGAATACAGCGCGCCCTCGCGACGGTTGCCCGCCAGCAGGCGCGCGCCCTGGGCCACCGCCTCGTCCACCACCTGCTGGCAGCGTCGCGCCGCGGCTTCGTCGATCACCGTGCCCATGTCGTTGCCTCGGTCCATGGGGTCGCCATGGCGCCAGGCGCGGGTCTTTTCCACGACGCGGGCGGTGAAGGCGGCGGCCACCTTCTCGTGCACCAGCATGCGCTTGACCGCCGTGCAGCGCTGGCCGGAGTTCTTGTACGAACCCTGCACTGCCAGATCGCTCGCCTTGTCCAGGTCGGCGTCGTCCATCACGATCAGCGGGTCGTTGCCGCCCAGTTCCAGCACCATGCGGCGATAACCGGCCCTGGACGCGATGTACTTGCCGATCGACACGCCGCCGGTGAAGGTGATGAGGTCCACCTGCGGATTCGTCAGCAGTTCGTCGCCGATCTCTCGCGGGTCGCCCGTCACCACCTGCAGCATCTCGGGCGGCAGGCCTGCCTCGTACAGCAGGTCTGCGAAGTAGTAGGCCGACAGCGGCACCTTCTCCGATGGCTTGAGCACCATGCGGTTGTTGGTCGCCACGGCCGGCACCACCTTGTGGGCCACCTGGTTCATCGGGTGATTGAACGGGGTGATGGCCGTGATGACGCCCAGCAGCGGCTCGCGCGTGGTGATGACCTTGCGCTGCTTGCCGTGCGGCGTGAGGTCGCACGAGAACACTTGTCCGTCGTCGCGCAGCGCCTCGTTGGCACCGAAGTTCAGCACATCGGCCACGCGGCCGATCTCGTAGAGGCTGTCCTTCTTCGAAAGCCCCGACTCGGCGGTGATCAGGTCCGACGCCTCTTCGGTGCGCGCACGCAGCAGTACTGCGGCGAGGTTGAGGATCGCCGAGCGCTCGTAGCGCGACAACCGGGGCACGTAGGCGTGGGCGATGTCGAAGGCCCGGCGCACGTCGTCGATCCCCGCCACCGGCGCCGTTCCCACGCGCTCGCCGTTGTAGGGGTTGAGCACGTCGATCGAACGGGCGGTTCGGACCCGCTCGCCCCCGATGCGCAGCGCTTCCGCGCGGAAATCCATGCGTTCCAGAACGGCGCTCATGCGGCCTCCTTCATGTCGGCTCCGATGAAATTGCGGCCGCGTGCACCGGTCAGGGCATGGGCCACCATCTGTTCGGCCTGCTCGTTCGACACGCCGTAGTCGGCGAATCGCGTCTTCACCCCGAGCTGCTCGATGAAGGACGCCAGCCGCTGCGGCGCCGTCTCGAGCGGTCCGAGCGCACGCTGCAGGACGGCATCGCGGCTGGCGTCGCGGCCGATGGCGCGCTCCAGCACCATCGGCAGCGGGAAGGAGCAGGCGATGCCGTGCGGCAGGCCGTAGCGCAGCGTCATCTCGTAGGAGATGGAATGCGCAAGCGCCGTGCGCGTGTTGGAGAACGCCATGCCGGCCTTCAACGCCGCCAGCGCCATGCGCCCGCGCAGGTGCACGTCGCCCGGTCGGCCCATGAGCCTGGGCAGCACATCGAGGATGTCGTGCACCGCATCCACCGCGAAGGTGTCGGACAGGGGATTGGCATTGACGTTCCAGATCGACTCGAGCGCGTGCGACAGCGCGTCCAGGCCGCTTTGCAGCGTGACCGATGCGGGCAGCGAGAGCATCAGCTCGGGGTCGAGCAGTGCGATCGCGGGCCAGGTCTGCGGCAGGTGCAGCGAGTACTTCTTCTGCGCGCCGCGGTCCCAGATCGTGGCCCAGGGGGTGACCTCGCTGCCCGTGCCGGCAGTCGTCGGCACGGCGATGAGGGTCTTCAAGCGCGCGGGCACGAAGGACCCGCCGGCTGCCAGCGCGTCCACCAGCGATCCGAAGCGCCCGTCGGCCGTGCCGACCATCAAGGCCTTGGCCGTGTCGATGGCGCTGCCGCCACCCACCGCAACCAGCACTTCGGCGCCATTCGGTTCGGCCCAGAAGGTCTCGTAAAGTGCCCTAAGCTCGGCCACGTCGGGGTTGGGCCTGACGTCGCTGATCACCTGCGAGAGGCTGGCGCCGAGCAGTTGCTGCAGCCGATCGACGAGACCGAGTGCATGCGCCTCCGGAAAGGTCACGACCGCAGCCCGGCGGCCTTCGAGCAGCTTCGGCAGGGACGACAGAGCACCTGCCCCGTACACGCTGCGCACGGGATTGAAGAATTCGTGGGACATGCGGGCCTCTAGCTGGAATGGACGACGTGGTTCAGCGCCAGGTCGAAAACGTCGAAGTTGCGCAGCCGTCGTCGCGCGTCCACTCCGGAGACGGGGTGGTTGAAGAGCAGTGGCACCTTCTGTTCCGAGATGCCGCCATGCGAGCGCAGCGGCACCGTCAGGCCGGTCAGGTCGTGCCGGGCGGCGCTGGTGCCCAGTACCGTGAGGTGGTCGGCCACGACGACCAGGTCGCCGATGCGGTCGCCTGCCAGCTCGAAGCGGCGGACGGCCTCTTCGCGGGTGAGCACCAGCTCGACGCCGGGCAGTGCGAGGAGGGCATCGCGCACGCGCCCGGGCGGCGCACCGGCATTGACGTAGACCGTGGCGAAGGAGCCGAGTGCACCGTGATGCACGACGTAAGGGTCGGTGATCGGCAAGATCACGCGCGTGGCGCCTTGGCCCACCTCGGCGTCCAGTTCCTGCTGGAGGTAGACCACACGTGGCCGCCCGGCGGCGTCGGTCTTGGGGCTCATGCCGTGGTCGGCCGTGAGACCGATGACCGCACCCAGGGCATCGAGCTGCTCCAGGTAGCCGTCCATCATGGCGTAGAAGGCGTTGGCCTCTGGCGTGCCGGGCGCGCACTTGTGCTGTACGTAGTCGGTGGTCGACAGGTACATGATGTCGGGGCGGCGGGTGTGCAGCAGGCGTACGCCGGCTGCGAACACGAATTCGCTCAGGTCCGCGCTGTACACGGAGGGGACCGGCCGTCCGACCAGTTCCGGCACGTTGTCGATGCCGCAATCGGCCAGGTTGGCCTTGTCTGCCTTCTCGGCCGAGAAGCAGATGCCACGCAAGCCGTGGCCGAGCAGCGTGCGCAGTTTGTCCTTCGCGGTGACCGCCGCCACCAGGGCGCCCGCTTCCGCGAATGCGGAC
>JAFEEH010000209.1 GCA_018241185.1 Pseudomonadota bacterium
CGGCGCCCTGATCGGCCCCTTCCGGCGGCGTCCTACCGGGGAAATCGGCGCCCGCGAAAGCACCGCGGGCGGCGCGTGCAGATACTGAATCGCGGCTGAACGAAACAGCCGGCTTCAGGAATCCCAAAGATGCACAACAACAGGATGATGATGGGCGTCGCGCTGCTGGCGCTGGCTGCGACCGGCGCGGCCGCCCAGGGCCGGCAGGACGCTTCGCCTGCCGCATATGTAGAAGGCGGGCAGACCTTGCATGGCAGCGCCAACAGCGAGATGGCAGGAATCGGCGTGATGCTCCCGTGGGCGCCCCACCCGTCGTGGCAGGGCGGCGCACGTTCCTTCTACTGGGACCTCTTCGCCAGCCAGTGGCGCGGACCGTACGGCGGCGAACGTCGAAGCATCTCGCAGATCGGCGCCATCGCCACCTGGCGCTACCGCTTCGACGGCGGCGCCTCGCCCTGGTTCGTCGAGGGCGGCATCGGCGTCAGCGTGATGGACCGGCTCTACCGCACCGACGCGCGCAGCTTCAGCACCGCCTTCCAGTTCACCGAGGCGATCGGCGCGGGCTACAGCTTCGGCGCCAACGGCCAGCACGAGCTGTCGTTGCGGCTGCAGCACTTCTCCAACGCCGGCATCAAGAAGCCCAACCCGGGCGAGAACTTCGTGCGGCTGCGCTACGCCTACCGCTTCTGAGCTAGGCAGGCTGGGCCATGGCGCCCACGCATCGGGCCGCCTACGATGCGGCCCTTCCAAGAGACGAGGAGCGGAACATGCGATCGATGTGGATGCGCCTGGCAGGGGCGTGCGTGCTCGCCCTCGGCCTGGCGCTGGCCGGCTGCGGCAGCAAGGAGCCGGAGCAGCGCGCGGCGTTCATCCAGTTCCTGCAGACCCGCGTGCTCGACCGACCGGGCGTGCGCGTGCCCAAGCCGACCGACGAGCAGAAGAAGCCCTTCGGCGACTACGCGCAGCACTACGCCGTGATCGCCGACTTCAACGAGTCGATGAATCAATCGGTGGGCCAGCCGATGGAGGCGGTCATTGCCAAGGGCTCGCCGCGATCGATCGGCGACATCGTGGCGCGGCGCGACGACATCCGCACCGCGCGCGACGGCATCAAGCAGATGCGTGCCGCGCTCGACGCGAACCTGACCAAGGCCGACGCCGCGCGCGCCGCGCTCCAGCAGCCGGACGACCTGAAGGCGGTGTTCGACAAGGCCTATGAAAAGACAGTGACGCTGCCCGCAGCCACCTTCCGCGAGGTTTTCCCGGCGCTCGACGCGGTGCTCGGCGGGGCCGTGCGCATCGGCGACTACATCGATGCGCACCGCGCCCAGATCCAGATCGCCGGTAACGCGATCACCGTGAGTGACGCGAAGGTGCAGGCCGAACTCAACGCCATGCTGCAGGAACTCAACGGCCACGCCAACGCGATCAACGCGGCACAGCGCAAGCTGCGCACCGTGGTCAGCGGCAGCTGAGCGACTTCAGCGCGCGGCCTCGAGGCCGGCGATGTCGCTGGCCTGCGAGAGGTCGTCGAGCCAGGCGCGCCACGCGTCCTCGCGTTCCGCCGGATCGCCGCGCAGCAGGGCCGAGGGATGCAGCGTGATCAGCACGCGCCGGCCCTCGGGCCCTTCGAGCCACTGGCCGCGCTCGGCCATCACGGCCACGGGCCGGCCCACGAGCGCGCGCGCGGCAGTGGCACCCAGGGCGATGAAGGCGCGCGGGCGCACTTGCGCGATTTCCGATTCGAGCCAGTGCAGGCAGGCCGCGGCCTCGCGCTGGCCGGGCGTCTTGTGGATGCGCCGCTTGCCGCGCAGCTCGAACTTGAAATGCTTCACCGCGTTGGTGACGAAGAAGTGCTCGCGCGACCAGCCAAGCTCGGCAACCGCACGGTCGAAGAGCTGGCCCGACGGTCCGACGAAGGGCCGGCCCACGAGATCCTCCTGCTCGCCGGGCTGTTCGCCCACCACCATCAGCGCCGCATGGATGGGCCCTTCGCCCATCACCGACTGCGTGGCGTGCGCGCCAATGGGACATTCGCGGCAGCGCTCGGTCGCGCGCTTGAGCGCAGCCAGCGCCGCCTTCGGATCGTCGGGCAGCGCGACGCTGCGATTCGGGTCGAGCGCGCGCGCCTGCTGAAGCGGCTGGACGATGCGGCGTGCCGGCACCGTCGGCGCCGCTTCGACCATGCGGCCCGAGCGCTCGTGGGCCTGCGCCGTCAGGGGTGCGATGAGCGCGGCCTCGGGCAGGTTGTGCCAGTACTTGACGGGCATCTCCTTGCGCATCATGTCGGTCTTGAGCCGTGCCGGGTTGAAGATATGCGCGTAGTAGGTGAGCCACAACGCCTCGCCTGCATCGGCGGGCGGCGCATCGGTGCGCGAAGCACCCGGCCCGAAGCTGAGCTCGCCCGGCGGCAGCGAAGCATCCGGGGCGGCCTGAGGCGATGCTGTCGGATCGCTTGGCACGGGCGTCCACTCCACCGAACGCTCGGGCGTGAGGATGGCCCAGTGCATCGCCGTGAAGCGGCGCACGAAGAAGGGCGCCACGGCTTCGACGATGTGGTGGTCGGGTTCGAACCAGGCCACATGCAGCGGCGGCTGCCCTTCGCGCTCGAGCGGACGGAAACGCACGAAGGCCTTCATCTTGTGCAGGTCGCGGCGCACGGCCTGCATCATGTGGCGCGCACGCGTGCGGTCGGCATCGAGCGGATCGTGGCGCAGCGCACGCTCGTGGACCAGTCGCCACAGCAAGCGGTAGAGCAAGGCGAAGCGGGCCGGATCCTGGTGCAGCACGACCTTCTCGCACAGCGTCAGAAACGCGGGCGGCACGACGAAATTCATAGCGCTCTGCGCAGGCGGGACGGGCGCTGCAGGCCTTTTTGCCTCTGAATGCGCGGGGGGCGCGAAGAGGTCTTCCGCCGCCCCGGCGGGGGTGTGCCACGCGACATCTTCCGGCGGCACCAACTGCGCCAGCAGCCCGCGCGCCTCACGCCGGAAACCGGGCCAGTCGGTTTCGCTGTCAAGGGTGACGGTGCGGCGCATGAACCTCACGCTAGGGGGGGCAAGGGAGCGCGTGTGTAGGTGGCCGGCGCGCGGCGCGGGCAGCGCAGTCGTGCATCGCCATGCGCTTGCGAGGCAGCGCCGGATCAGGCTTCGAAGAGGCTGCGTTGCACCGGCGGCGGTGCCAGGCGGGCCTTCAGGTCTTCGGCCTCCAGCACACGGCCGGGTCGATGGTCCGCCAGCACCACGAAGGGCATGACCTTCGCCAGCGGCACGCGCAGGCGCTTGAGGTCGTCGCTGCGCAGCCGGCGCACGCGACGCGTGGCCAGCAGCTGCTGCACCGTGCGCACGCCCAGGCCGGGCACGCGCCACAGCAGCTCGCGCGGCGCGGTGTTGAGGTCGACCGGAAAGCGTTCGCGGTGCGCCAGCGCCCAGGCCAGCTTGGGATCGACATCGAGCGCGAGCATGCCGCCCTGCGCGGGCGCAACGATCTCGCTCGCCTCGAAGCCGTAGAAGCGCAGCAGCCAGTCGGCCTGGTAGAGCCGGTGCTCGCGCGCCAGCGGCGGCGCCACCAGCGGCAGCGACGAGGACGCATCGGGGATGGGACTGAAGGCCGAGTAGTACACGCGCCGCAGCCGGTAGGCGCCGTAGAGCTGCGCGCTGCTGGCCAGGATGGCGGCGTCGTCGGTGGCGTCGGCGCCCACGATCATCTGCGTGCTCTGGCCGGCGGGCGCGAAACGCGGCGCCGCGGCACGGGCCGGTCGTGCGCGCGGCAGCGACACGGTGGGCGCTGCCTCGGCCTGTGCCTTCTGCGCCTTGGCTTCGTCGATGTGCACCGTGAGCCGTGCCATCGAGCGGCGGATTGCCGCGCCGTCCTTCTCGGGTGCGAGGCTTTCCAGGCCCTGCAACGTCGGCAGCTCCACGTTGATGCTCAGCCGGTCGGCGTAGCGGCCGGCCTTGTGCAGCAGCTCGGGGGCCGCATCGGGGATGGTCTTGAGGTGGATGTAGCCGCGGAAGTCGTGCTCTTCGCGCAGCACGCGCGCGACTTCGACCACCTGCTCCATCGTGTAGTCGGGGCTGCGGATGATGCCGCTGGAGAGAAACAACCCCTCGATGCAGTTTCGGCGGTAGAAATCGAGCGTGAGCTGCACCACCTCGTCGACCGAGAAGCGGGCGCGCGGCACATTGCTGGTGACGCGATTGACGCAGTACAGGCAGTCGTACTGGCAGAAATTGGTCAGCAGGATCTTGAGCAGCGAGATGCAGCGCCCGTCGGGCGCATAGCTGTGGCAGATGCCCGAGCCTTCGGTCGAGCCGATGCCCCGGCCGCCCACCGAGTGGCGCTTCTCGGTACCGCTGGAGGCACAGGAGGCGTCGTACTTGGCCGCGTCGGCGAGGATGGCGAGCTTGCGCTGAAGAATCACTGGATAAATTTACAGTGATTTGGGGGCGCGCGCCAGACCGCCCATCGCCTCGCAGCGGCGCTACTGCGCTTTCTTCGAATGGCCGGCCGGATCGCTGGAAGCGGGTGCGCCTTCGCCGGACCCAGGCGCGGGCGCCGGCGTGACGGGCTGCACGGCCGCGCCGGCCCCCGTGGGTTCGCTCGGGTGCGGCGCGCTGCTCGACGCTCCCGGCGAGGCGGCCGCGGGTGGCGTGGCCGCGGGGGGGGCGGCGTCGTTGCCGTTCTTGCCGCAGGCCGTGAGCGCGACCGCGGTGATGCCGAGAGCGATCAGGCGGGGAAGAGGGGTCATGGCTGTCTCCTGAAAAATCGAAAGCCGCGCAGGGCGCGGATCAGATCGGCGCGGATGCGCCGGTGGTCGCAAGGCGACGCGCCTGCGTCTCCATGGCGAGATAGAGCACCACCGCCACCGCGAGCGGCGCCCAGTAGTACACGGCGCGGTAGCACAGCACCGCGGCGATCAGGGCCGTGCTCGTGAGCGGCGGCGCCAGCAGGGCGACGAACACCGCCTCGAGCACGCCCAGTCCCGCAGGCACGCGGGACATGAGGCCTGCCACCGCGCCGATCAGCAGCACGCCCAGCGCCATGGGGTAGGGCACGCGGTCCAGCAGCAGCACATGCATCGCCAGGCCCATGACGCCCCAGTTGGCACACGACAGGGCCAGTTGCACGAAGGCGACGCGCAGGCTGGGCAGTGCGATCTCGTGGCCGCGCACGGTCCATTCGCGCCGGCGCGAGAAGGCACATGCGAGCAGGTAGGCCAGCGACACGGCGACCAGCCCCGCGCCCAGTGCGCGCAAGGCGGTCCGGCCCAGGTGCCAGTCCTCGGGCAGGGCCAGCGGCCACAGCAGGAAGGCCAGCCCGGCGAGCAGAAAGTAGCCCAGCCAGTTCGTGAGCATGCTCATCCCGACCACGCGCGTGATCTGCCCGGGCGCCAGGCCGAGCCGCGAGTACAGGCGCACCCGCATGCCCACCGCGCCCACGATCGTGCCCATGTTCAGGTTGAAGGCGTAACTCACGAAGGTGATCGCCATCACCGTGGGCACCGGCAGGCGGTGCCCGGTGTAGTGCCGGCCGACCAGATCGAAGCTCGCGTAGATGAGGTGGCTCAGCGCCGCGAGGGCCGCCGCCACGAGCAGCGTGCGCAGGGGGTAGGCGCGCATGGTGGCGAACACCTGTTCCCACTCGATGGCGCGCGCCTGGCTCACCAGCAGCACGGCCACGAAGGCAAGAAAGCCCAGCACGACCAGGCGCTTGGCCCAGGGCCACCACGGCCGCGCGCGCCAGGCCTGCAGCCGCCGCCCGCCGCCGGTCGGCGCGCGCGCCTCGCCCGTCGGCACGGTATTGGATGGCGCGGCGGTGGAGGAAGGCGCCATGGCGGCTCGCGTCGGCCGCCTCAGGCGGCGTCGGTCTGGGCGACGGACCCGTCGTGCCCGCGCTCGCGCGGCGGCTCCGTTGGCACGGCGGGCTTGAGCCGCGGCGCATGGCGCGGCAGCCAGCCCGCCCACGAGGGGTACCAGCGCATGAAGTGGAAGACGAAGAAGCTGCGCACCAGGCGCCAGCCGCTCCATTCGCCCAGCGCATCGACTTCGATCTGCTTGCAGCTGTGGCGCATCAGATGATCGAGCCGCTCGGTCAGCACGCGGTTGAAGTCCCGGTCGCGGATGATGACGTTGGCCTCGAGGTTGAGCGACAGGCTCAGCGGATCGAGATTGCTCGAACCGACCGTACTCCACACGTCGTCGACCACCGCGACCTTGCCATGCAGCGGGCGCTCGCAGTACTCGTGGATCTTCACGCCCGCGTTCAGCAGGTGGTGATACAGCATGCTGGCCGCCGTCTTCACGATCGGCATGTCGGGCTCACCCTGCAGGATGAGACGCACGTCGACCCCTCGCCGCGCCGCACGGCGCAGGTCCTTGATGAGCCGGTAGCCGGGAAAGAAGTAGGCGTTGGCGATGACGATGCGGTGACGCGCCGTGCGGATCGCCGCGCGGTAGTGGCGCTCGATGTCGGTCGTGTGGCGGCGGTTGTCGCGGGTGACGAACATCACTTCCGATTCGCCGGTCGGCGCGTTCTCCATGTCGGCAGTGCGCTGCAGCCGGCGGCGGAACCACCCTGCACCCTTGCTGCCGCCCACCGCGATCGCATGCAGCACGAAGCGGTGGATCTCGCTCACCACCGGGCCCGTCAGCTCCACCGCATAGTCCTGCTTGGCCTTGGGACCGAAGTCCATCACGTGGTCGGCCGAATAGTTGATGCCACCGACGAAGGCGCGTTGGCCATCGATGACCACGATCTTGCGGTGCATGCGGCGGAACACGTTGAGGCGCTGTCCGAGGAATCGCGTGCCTGGATCGAACACCCGCACCCGCACGCCGGCCTGCCCCAAACCGTCGAGGAATTCAGGCGACAGATCGGGCGAGCCGAAGCCGTCGATCATCAGGTCGACCTTGACGCCACGGCGCGCGGTCTCGCACAGGGCGGCATGCAGTGCCTTGCCGACCTTGTCCTCGAACAGGATGAAGGTCTCGACGACCACTTCGCGCTCGGCGGCGCGGATGGCCTCGAACACGCGCGGGAAGAACGCTTCACCGTTCTCCAGCAGTTCGACCTGGTTGCCGGCGTACCAGCGACGTTCGCTCATGGGCGTGCTCCCATCCTCATAAATCGATCTCGGCGACCAGCGGCGCGTGGTCGGACAGGTGCGACCAGGGCCGGCGCGGCAGCACCACCGGCGCGTGCGCCCCGGCATTGCGCACGTAGATGCGGTCCAGCGGCAGCACCGGAAAGCGCGAGGGAAAGGTTCGAGCCGCGCGACCGTTGGCGTGCTTGAACACTTCGCGCAAACCCGCGCCCTGCTCGAGCACGTCATGCGCGCGATTGCGCCAGTCGTTGAAGTCGCCGGCCACCACCAGGGGCGCTTCGGCTGGCACCTCGTCGCGCACGATGTGGCACAGCAACTCGAGCTGCTGCTGGCGGTGCGCTTCGGCCAGACCCAGGTGCGCACAGATCACATGCACGTCGACCGTGCGGCCGGGAAGGCGCAACGCACAATGAAGCAAACCGCGCTTCTCCGGGCCCGCCACCGACACGTCGTGGTTGCGGTGATGCACGATCGGAAACTTCGACAGCACGGCATTGCCATGGTGGCCGCGCGGGTACACCGCGTTGCGCCCGTAGGCGAACTGCGGCCACATCGTGTCGGCCAGGAATTCGTAGTGCGGCGCTTCGGGCCAGTTGTCGACCTTCTTCTGGTGCCGCGAATGCGTGCCCAGCACTTCCTGCAGGAAGACGACATCGGCACCCACCGTCCGCACGGCATCGCGCAGCTCGGGCAGGATGAACTTGCGGTTGAGCGCCGTGAAACCCTTGTGGGTGTTTACCGTCATCACTTTCAGCGACTTGGGTGGCGCGGCGGCAGCCAGCGGCAGATGGGGTTCGGAGAGGAGTGCCACCCTGCGGGTTGTACGGGGCCTGCCGGATTGCGCATGTAGGAAGGTGTCAGCTTCTTCCCGTCCGAATTTCGCGGATGCCGCCGGGGCGGTGCGTGACGCTCCTACAGCCGCGCGCCGCGCGTCCCGACAGGCAGGTGTCGAGCCCTCTCCTAACTTGAAGTTCTTCCGGTGCCCGGCCATGGCCGCCTCGGCACGCTTATCCACCTTCCAGGAGCCTCGCATGAAGCCCATCACCCTTCCCGCACTTGTCGCCGCCGGCCTCTTCGCCGCGGCGTCCGCAGCCAGCGCCCAGACCACCTCGGTGCCCGCGACCCAGCCAGGCGTGGCGGGCCAGGCCAGCACCATGACGCCGGCCGGGGTGCCCAACCCCCCTCAGCGCCCCGACTACAGCCAGCCCAACTCGCGCGACGGCGTGCGCATGGGCGCGGTGTGGAACAACCACAACCAGGCCAACACCAACACACCGGCGGGCGAGGCCAGCACGATGCGCAACAACCAGCCCAACACAACGCCGCAGGTGGGCGTGCGCACCCGGGCGGAGGTGCGCCAGGAGGCACTGCACCAGCCCCGCCCCTTCGGCTATACCGGCGAGCGACCGACCGTGGCGACCAATCCGATCGACACCACCGGCACGCCGAAGTGACGATGGCGACGCGGAGCCACAGGCCCGCTGTTCGTCGACACCTGCAGCGCTTCGGCGCTGCTTTTTCTTGGGTGTGACCGAATTCGGTCGTGCCCATCAGGCAAAAGCCCGCTGCGCTTTGCACGCAGCGAGCTTTTGCCGAGGGTCGGCCGGCGGGGCCGACCGACGCGCTTAGCCCTTGGTCGGGGCCTGGTGGGCGTCGCCGTGTGGACGATGGCCATGGTGGCCATGACCGCGCGGGCCCATGCGCAGGCTCTCGGCGTCGAAGGTCTTCTGCTGCGCAGGGGTGAGCTGCGCGTAGAAGGCCTTGGTCGCGTCGGCGCGCTTGGCGAACATCGCGCTGCGTTCAGCCTGGCGGGCCTGCATGCGGTCGATGCGCTCGGGCGTCGTGAGCTTCTCGAACTCCGCGCGGCGTGCCGCACGGTCTTCGGGCTTTGGCATCGCCGGCGGCTGCAGCGCCGTCGTGTAGCTGGTCCACGCGCCCTGTTGCTGCGCGTTGAGTTGCAGCTTGTCCTTCAGTGCCGCGAGGCGCTGGGCGCGATGCTGCTGCATGCGCTCGAAGCGCTGCGCGAAGTTTTTCTTGTGCTCCATGCGCGGCTTGGCGTCCGCAGGGGTCGCGGCGGCCTGGGCCTGGGTGGCCGACAGCGGCACGTTGGAGGGAGGCGGCGTCTGTGCGGACGCGGCGAAAGCGGCAGAGGCCAGCACACCGGCCCAGACCATCCGTTGGCGAAGAGAGATCATGCGAGTCCTTCCTTTCGTGGAAATGCTGCCGCGATGAAGAGTGCAGCAGGTGAGACGGAGTGTGGAAGGCGCGAATGTCCCGGCCGTGAGGACCGGGTCAACGCAGCATGATCAAAAGTAAAGATGCCGTGAATGCGTGCGGTCGTGCGGCTCACTTGGGCCGCGGGCGCTTCAGGTTGCGGTCAGGCACGCTCAGCCGGCCGTCGCGCAGTTCGCCCACTGCGTTCGCCACGGCTTGCGCGACGTTGCGCACCTCCTGTTGCAGCGCTTCGTCGGCGTCGAACGTGTCGTGGCTGGTGGCGTAGGGTTCGTAGTAGCCGAGGTAGCGGTCCAGCCTTGCCTGTTGGCCGGCGTCGATGAGCCCCATCCAATCGAGCCAGTCGCTGAGGTTGCGTCGCAGGCTTTCGATGCCCGCCACGTCACCGTGGACGACCACGCCGTACACGCGGCCGTCGAGGTGCTTGGGAAAGCCCCAGCCCTGCAGCTCCAGTGCCTTGGCCTCCTCGGCCTTCTTCCCCTGGGTGCTGGTCGGGTCGGGGTTGCCGCCGTCGGCGCACACCAGGCGGTCGATCATCAGCTTGAGCGGGCTGGTGGCCTGGTACCAGTGGGTGGGCGTGAGCACGATCACGCCATGGGCGGCAACCCAGCGTTCGTAGATCTCGTTCATCCAGTCGCCGGTCTGGCGCAGTGAATGGTTGGGGTAGCAGCTGCACGGCCAGTGGCACAGTGGCATGGCAGTGGAAACGCAGCCCTTGCAGGGGTGGATCTGGCGGCCGTATTCGGAGGTCACCAGACTGAGGTCGAGCAGGTCGACCTCGATGCCCGCGGCCTCCAGTGTCTGCTGCGCCATCAGCGCCATGCGCCAGGTCTTCGACACCTCGCCGGGGCAGGTGCCGTCGTTGCGGGGTGAGCCGTTGACCAGCAGCACGCGCGAACGCGTGTCGGGCCGGCCCCAGGCCGCCTGGGCGGCGTCGAGTCGGGCCCTGGCCTCCAGCCAGTCGACGGACAGGTCGTACTCGGGGTCGGCGTAGCCCGGCCCGGCCTTGCGCGTGACGGGCGATTTGCGGCCTTCGTCATAGGCGTCCCAGGCGATGGCCTCCAGACGCACGAGCGCTTCGGCCTCGGCGCCGAAGGCCGGATCCTGGAAGGGCTGCATGAAGCGCAGGTGGAACTCGCTGCGATCGAGGTGGCCAGGTGCCTGGCCCTTGCGGATGGCTGGGGGTTGCATGACGGCCGAGTCTGGGCACCGGCATGTCCCGGCGCTGCCAGCGCCGACCGCACGCCGCGTGAGACCGCAGCGTGCCACCGGAGGCGCAACGTCCTACGTCCACGGCGCCGAGCAGACCGCACCGTCTTGACACGCGGTGCCATGCGGCAAGCGCAACCCGGCCCATCCCGGCCACTTCCCTCGGAGTTCCACACATGATGTCTCGTCTTATCGCCCTGGTCGGCACCGCCTGCCTCGTGGCCAGCGTCCATGCGCAATCCAACCCGCCCGGCGTGGCGGTCCCGCCGAACACCCCCGGCGTGGCCGGCGGCAAATCCGAAAACGCCGCGGAAGCGCGCAAGAACATGCGGCCCCAGGGCGAGGTCAGGCCGCAAGGTGGTGATCAGCCCCGCACCGCCGAAGGCGGCGGCGTCGGCACCGACCGCGCCGCCATCGCGGGTGAGCGTCGCGCCGAAACGCGCGATCAACGCCGCCCCGGCAAGCGCAAGACCACGCAGGGCAGCACGCCGAAGTGAACGCGCAGGCCGCCTGACCGGCCGGCTCATGAGGAAAATCAGCCCTCAGCGCCCGCCACGCCTGCGCAAGCAGCTATCAAAAGCATAGCAACTCACGACAGCGACTCGAGTTCCCAGGAGACGTTCTGCCATGCCACGCCGAAACCGGCGGGCGTCGACGTGGCGGGCAGGGCGCCCAGGGCCGTGCGCGCCCATTCGGCGCCTGCCTGCACGCTGTCGATCAGCGGAAACGGCAGTTCAGGTGCGATCTCGGCCGCCATTCCCGCGAGGCCGGCACCCCCGAGGATCACGGCATCGGCGTGGAAGCGCGTCGCCGCCTCGCGGCATGCGCTCGCAAGCAGCGTCTTGGCCCCCACCGGATCGGCAGCCAGTTGCGCCCCGGTCGGCGCGACCGTGTGCACGCCTGCCAACGATGCGCCGGGCGAGAGCGCGAGCGCCAGCCGCTCGAGCATCGGCTTCCAGCGTTCGCCCCCGGTCACGACGGCGTAGCGCCCGTGGCGCGCGGCGGCCAGGAAGGACGCTTCGGCCAGGCCGCTCACTGGCACGCCCGCCCCTTCGCGCAGCGCGAACAGGCCCGGATCGCCGAAGCAGCCGATGAGCACCGCGTCCGCCGGCAGCCCTTGCGCACGTGCCACCGCCCATGCGTCGAGCACGCTGTGCTGCGCGACGGCATAGGTCGCTTCCGACGAGATGTAGGGCGCGCCGAAGCGGGCCGTGAGGGTGTGCACGGCGAAACCGCCCTGCGCGGCAGCCTGCACGTGCCGCTGCAGCAGCGCGCTCACGCCGGCCGAGGTATTGGGGTTGATGACGAGCAGCGCTGGCACGGTTCATCCGCGTCGTCTGGACGCGCGCCGGCCCAGCAGCGCCGCGCTGCCGAGCGCCACACCCATGACCGCGAACGAGACGATCGTCGTGACGGTGCCCAGCGCATAGATCGAGGGCGTGGTCACGGTCGAAGTGAGGCCCTGCAGTTCGAGCGGGAGCGTGTTGACGTCGCCGATGGCCTGCGAGGTGCGCGCGATCTCGTCCCAGCTGAGGGTGAAGCCGAACATGCCGATGCCGATCACCGAGGGGCCGATGAGCGGCAGCACGACGTGCCGGAAGCTCTGCCAGGGCGTGGCGCCGAGGTCGCGTGCAGCTTCCTCGTAGGCCGGGTTGAAGCGATTGAACACGGCGAACATGATCAACAGGCCGAAGGGCAGCGTCCAGGTGAGGTGCGCGCCCAGCGCCGATGTGAGCAGGCCCAATGCAGTGCCGTAGTTCTCCAGCGTGCCCTCGGCGCCCATCGCCGTGAGCGCCGACTTGATGCCGGTATCGAGCAGGCGGAATTGCAGGCCGATGCCGAGCGACACGATGATCGAGGGCATGATGAGGCTGGCCACGGCGACGTAGAACAGCGCGTCGCCGCCCTGGAGCCGCTTGCGGAAGGCCAGGCCCGCCAGCACCGAGAGCACGACGGTGAAGGCCATCACCACCGCGCCGAGCATCAGCGAGCGCCGGAAGGCCGCACCGATGTCGACCGTGCCCAGCCCTTCGGCCAGCTTGTAGAACCAGTGCAGCGACACGCCGCGCATCGGAAAGGTGAGGCCGCCTTCCGGCCCCTGGAAGCTCAGCACGAAGATCGTGAACATCGGCCCGTACATGAACACGACGAACAGCGCGAACACGATCGCCAGCGGCCAGAAGCCGGGGCTGCGCTTGTCGGCGACGCGGGGGGTCATGGATTCGGACTTCCGGACGCAGAAGAAAGACCAAAGTGACGCAGAGGACGCAGAAGAGACAGATGAACCATTTCTTGGAGGTCTTCTTTTGCGACCTCTGCGAAACTTTTGCGTCCTCTGCGTCCGGAAGTCCGTTCCCGCTTTCGCATCACAGCTCCTTGCGGATGTCGACTAGCCGCGTGAGGCCGTAGATGATCATGAGCACGACCGCCAGCAGGATGACCGCGTTTGCGGCGGCCAGGGGGAACTGCAGGTAGCTGGTCTGCACCTGGATGATCTTGCCGACGGAGGCGATCTGCTGGCCGCCCATGACGCCGATGGTGACGAAGTCGCCCATGACGATGGTGATGACGAAGATCGAGCCGATGATGATGCCGGTCTTGGTGAGCGGGACGATCACGTTCCACAGCGTCTGCCAGCCGCTGGCACCGGCATCGGTGGCGGCTTCGAGCAGGCTGCGGTCGATGCGCATCATCGAATTGAAGATCGGCACGATCATGAACATCGTGTACAGGTGCACGAAGGCCAGCACCACCGAGAAGTCCGAGAACAGCAGCCACTCGACCGGCTCGTTCACCAGGCCGATGCCCACGAGCGTCTGGTTCACCAGCCCGTTGCGCCCGAGCAATGGCACCCACGAGATCATGCGGATGACGTTGGAGGTCCAGAAGGGCACGGTGCACAGCACGAACAGCGCGGTCTGCATGCCCGACGAGCGCACGTGAAACGCCAGGAAGTACGCGACCGCGAAGCCCAGCACCAGCGTGATCGCCCAGACCAGGAAGCAGAACTTGAGCGTGGACAGATACGTCGACAGCGTGACGCAGAAGTCGCCGTTGTCGGTGAGGTGCGAGCAGCCCTCGAAGATGCTGAGGTAGTTGCGCAGCGAGACGGCCGGGATCAGCTCGTACTCGTTGAAGTCCCACAGGCTGACCATGCCGATGAGCAGCAGCGGGACGATGAAGAACAGCAGGAACACCAGCGCGAACGGCGCCGCCTGCCACCACGCGGCGATGGTGTGCAGCGGCCGGGCGGCGGCGTGAGGGGCGGTGGCGGGGGCGCTCATGAAGGAAACGACCTCTTGAAGTCCTGCAATCTGCCAAGGGCGAGCGAAGCGAAACCTGTTCGGGGGCACCCGCGGAACCGGCTTTGCCGGGCCGCTGGGTGCGCCCCTTGAGGGGGATTCGGCTACACGAAGTGAGCAAGAAACGGGGTGGTCGGGTTATGCCGCCACGAACTCGTTCCACTTGCGAACCATGTACTCGTTCTCGTCCATGACCGCGTTCCAGCAGGCGATGCCGCCCATGCGCTGCTCGTAGCTGCCACCGTCGCGCACGCTGCCCGCCTTGGCGATCACCACGCCCTGCGGGCTCTTGATGTCCTGCGCGGCGGGCTTGCCTTCCATCCAGTAGGCCCACTCGTAGGGCTCCATCTTGGCTTTGGCGGTCTCCAGCACGGCGCTGTAGTAGCCCTGGCGGTTGAGGTACGCGCCGGCCCAGCCGTCGAGGAACCAGTTGATGAACTCGTAGGCGCCGTCGAGCTTCTTGCCCGACAGCGTGGTCGGCAGCCCGAAGCCCGAGGCCCAGGCGCGGTAGCCTTCCTTCAGCGGCTGGAACACGCAGTCGATGCCCTTGCTGCGCACGGCCGTCACGGCCGGGCTCCACATCGACTGGATCACGACCTCGCCCGAGGCCATGAGGTTGACCGACTCGTTGAAGTCCTTCCACAGCGCACGGAACTGGCCGGCCTTCTTGGCCTCGATGAGCGTCTTGATCGTGAGGTCGATCTCGGCCTTGCTCATGTTGCCCTTGTCCTTGTATTTGTGGATGCCCTTGGCCTCCACCACCATCGCCGCGTCCATGATGCCGATGGAAGGGATGTTCAGGACCGCGGCCTTGCCCTTGAATTCGGGGTTGAGCAGTTCGGCCCAGCTCTCGATGGGGCGCTTGATCAGGTCGGGGCGAATGCCCAGCGTGTCGGCGTTGTAGGTGGTGGGGATCAGCGTCATCCACTGCGTGGGCGCCTTGGCGAAGACCTTGCTCTTCTCGCCTTCCAGGAAGATCACCTTCTTGGGCGCCGTGCCCTGGTCGCCCACGGCCTTGCCGGCCACCATGCCCTGGGTGAAGAGCGGCGTGATCTTGTCGGCGTTCTTCACGCGCTTGGTGTCGATGCCCTTCAGGTTGCCGGTGGGCACGATCTTCTTGAGCGAGAAGAACTCGGTGTCGATCAGGTCGAAGCTGTTGGGCGCGGTGACGGCGCGCTTGGTCACGTCGTCGGTGGTCACGGCCACATACTGGATCTCGATGCCGGTGTCGGCCTTGAACTTGTCGGCGATGGCCTTGTCCTGGTTCACCGCCGTGCCCAGGTAGCGCAGCACCACCTTCTCCTGCGCATGGACGAAGGGCGCGATGCCCGTGGCCAGGATGCCGGCCGTGCCTTGCAGCAGGGTGCGGCGCTTCAAGGAGGAGGAGGAGCTGCGGTTGTCTTCGTTGGATGCGGACATCGGTGTTGCCTCTTTCGGTGATGGCGGTTGCAAAAAAGGGGGGAGAAAGGGGGGAAAAGGTTCAGAAGGCCACGGCCAGCAGGGCGGCGGCATCGGGCGCGGTGGCGGGATCGACGGCGGGCGGCGGCTCGGGCTGGCGCTCGCCGGGCCGCACGGCGCCGGGGCCCAACGGACGCGCATGGGCGTCGGCCCAGGTCAGGCGGACGGCGTCGCCCACGGCATAGGGATGGGTGTCGAAAGCGGCCTCGGCCAGCTGCACCGACACGCCGGCTTTGCCGGGGGGCGCCTCGGCCAGCTGCAGGCCCAGCAGCACGTAGGTGCCCTGGTACTCGACGTCGGTGACCGTGGCGAGCAGTCCGGACGGCGTGCTGTCGGCCGGCGCGACCTGCATGTGGTCGTTGCGCACCGCGATCGGCCCGGCCGGCGTGAAGAGCACGTTGTGGCCGCCCATGAAGCGCGCCACGAATTCGCTGGCCGGGTGGTTGTAGACCTGGTGCGGCGAGCCGACCTGCTCGATCAGGCCGTGGTTCATCACCACCATCGTGTCGGCCAGCGCCATCGCCTCTTCCTGCGAGTGCGTGACGTGGACGAAGGTCAGGCCCAGTTCCTTCTGCCAGCGGCGCAGCTCGGCGCGCATCTGGATGCGCAGGAAGGGGTCGAGCGCGGACAGCGGCTCGTCGAGCAGCAGCACGCGCGGCTGCGTGATCAGGGCGCGCGCCAGCGCCACGCGCTGCTGCTGGCCGCCCGAGAGTTCACCGGGCTTGCGCTGGGCAAGATGCCCCATGGCCACGCGGTCGAGCAGGTCCTGCGCGCGCCGGTGGCGCTCGGCCTTGGCCATGCCTTTCATCTTCAGGCTGAAGGCCACGTTGTCGAGCGCCGAGAGGTGCGGGAAGAGCGCGAAGCTCTGGAACATCATGGCCGTGCCGCGCTCGGCGGCCGGCAGGTTGGTGATGTTGCGGTTGCCCTGCAGGATGTCGCCGCTCGTCACCGACTCGTGCCCCGCGATCATGCGCAGCGTGGTGCTCTTGCCGCAGCCCGAGGGGCCCAACAGGCAGCAGTAGCTGCCGGCCGCGATGCGCAGGTCGATGGCGTCCACCGCCGCCGGCGTGCCGGGCGCATAGCGCTTGGTCAGCGCAACGATCTCGACGGCGGCGGGCTCGGGCACGGCGATGGCATCCATTCCGGGCGTTTCGCAAGATGGATGCCAGCGCCCCGACGGGGTACCGTCACCGCCGTCGCACCAGCCAGGTGCGATCAAGCGCAGGCCCGTATCAACTCGTCATGCTTGCGTATTGACATGCAGGCATGCGCCGAAACAGTGCCTACCCGCCCCGGCGGTGCGTAGCGATTACGCTCTGAGCTCCAAAGTGAAGCGGGCAGCATCGCCCGTCATGCTTGCGGAGACAGCTATGAATTCGATAGCGATTCGGCGAGGGTGGCGGTTCAAGCGCGCCGCTGCGCCACCCACCGGTGCGCAGCCCGACGCACCGTGCGTGCGGCGACGACGGCGAGGACCGCGAAGAGCCCGCCTGCCAGCAGCAGCGCCGGCACTGCGCCCAATGCGTGCTCCAGGGCAGGGTAGAGCGCAATGATTAGCCCACCGAGCAGCATGCTCATGACACAACCCCGTCGTCGGCGAACCAGTTTCCATGGAAACCATCTGGCACGCGGTGGGGCAGCGTCGCGAGGCATACCGGGCCGGCGGCCAGCCGCTGCGCGTCGAACACCGCCAGCTCGCTGGTCTTCATGGCGCCGCGGTAAATCACCGCCAGCAGCCAGCCCTCGCCTTCGGGCGCGTCGGCGCTGCGCGGCACGAAGACCGCTTCGGAGCTGCGGTCGCCGGAAGGCAGCGCGTACAGCGCGGTGCGGGGTGCGCCGGGCTGGCCGTGGTCCACATGCACCAGCGCGCAAGCCATGCGCAGCTCGCGCTCGTCCCCCGGCAGATTGCCCACGTACCAGCCGTGGCGGTAGGGCTGGCCGGTGCGCCGCTCGTCGATGCGGGGGAACTCGCCCGACAGCTCGGACAGCACCTGGGGCACGAAGCGGTGCGCCGGATCGCTGCGGTCGAGGCGCCAGCGCGTCAGCCGGGCCGGTTCGCGCGGGCCGGCGGCAGGCTGGCCGTCGGGCAAGGGAAAGAGCGGCGGACGCTCGAACTGCATCACGTCGAGGCAGACGCTGTCGCCCTCGTCCCAGGCGTTCATCACGTGGAAGGCGTAGCAAGGCGGGCCCTGCCACCAGACCAGGTCGCGCACGCTGCCGTCGCGCGGCATCACGCCCACGCGGGTGCCGAGCGCGGGCTCCCAGGCGTAGGCCGGGCGCCCGGTCTCGGCACGCGCCCGGCTGGCGGCGAGCGGCATGATGGGGAAGACGACATGCCGCGCGGTGATGGCGAAGTCGTGGACCATGCTCGCGTAGGGCGCCTCGAAGGTCTCGAAGCGCGTCACGCGGCCCGCGGGCGAGAGCACGCCGAAGGCCATGCCGGACGACAGGCGCTCGGGCGTGCCGTAGCCGAAGAACAGCAGCTCGCCCGTGGCCGGGTCGGCATGCGGGTGCGCCGTGAACGCTTGGCAGGGCAGACCGCCGTCGAAGTCGGTAGGGCCGACAGTGGCCAGGGTGTCGAGCACCACCTCGATGGGACGGTGTGCCTCCTCCAGCGCCAGCACGCGGCCGGCGTGGCGCACCACGTGGGTGTTGGCGGCACCGTCGTCGGCGCTGTCCCCGGCCGGGGGCAGCGGTACGGCGGCCGAGTTGCGGCCGGTGCGCTGCTCCAGCGCGAGCTGGCCCGTGCGCACCCACCGGTTGCGATAGCTCACACGCCCTGGTTCGATGCGGAAGGCGTGCAGCATGCCGTCGCCCGAGAACCAGTGCGCGCGCGGATCCGGCACCCAGGGGTTGGGGCCGTTGCGCACCAGCGTGCCCGTGAGACCCGGAGGCAGCGTGCCCTGCAACGGCAGCGAGGCAATCTCGCATTCGAAGTCGATCGGCGCACGGTTGGTCGGCGGGGCCTTGGGGGAAGGGGTCGCAGCGAGCATGGAGTCTCCAAAAATGTTTCGCCGTCCGGCACCGAAGGTTGCCTGGACTTATCTTTCCATCGGAAATATACGAGGGCCATCGACCCTGCGCAAGCAATTTTTTCCAACGTTAAGATTTACCCATGCCTGCCGCACCCCGCCCGCGCCCCGCCGCCCAGCCCGCCGCCGCGCGCCCGCGTGGCCGGCCGCGCAAGGCCGCCGAAGCGCCGCGGCCCTACCACCATGGCGCGCTGCCCGAAGCGCTGCTGGCCGCAGCCGAGCGTGTGCTGCAGCGCGACGGCATCGCGGGCCTGGGGCTGCGCGCCATCGCGCGCGAGGCGCAGGTGTCGCACACGGCGCCCAAGCACCATTTCGGCGACACGGCCTCGCTGCTGAGCCAGCTGGCGGCCGCCGGCTTCTGGCGCCTGCGCGACGCGATGCTGCAGGCCATGGCGGCGGCGCCCGACGCGCTCGGGCGGCGCAACGCGATCGGCCAAGCCTACGTGCGCTTTGCCTACGACAACCCGGCGCTGTTCGGCCTGATGTTCCGCAACGAGATCGTCGACGTGCGCCACCCGGGGCTGGCCGAGGCCAGCACGGCGGCGATGCGCGTGATGGCGCCCACGGTGCAGGGCGCAGCCGCCATGCCGCCCGAGCAGGCGCTGAGGCTCACAGCGGAAGAAGCGGTGCGGGTCAGCGCGGCCTGGGCCTATGCCCACGGACTGGCCACGCTGCTCATCGACGGCCGGCTGCGCGGCATCCTCAAGGCCACCGACACGTTCGACGACGCCTGGGCCCTCGCGCAGGCCGCGCTGCAGGCGATGGGGGCATTGCTGCCGCTGGCGCCCGACGCTCCGGAGCGCTCAACGGCATGAACCACATCCGTTGTGGTGCTTGTCCTGGCTGCGCGGCTGCTGTGCGCTCGAAACTGCAGCAACGGCCGTGAACGGCGTTCAGGGATGCCGACCGCCCAGGCCGGCCAGTACCGAGGCGCCACGCCACCCGCGCCAGAGCCCCACCAGCACCAGCGCGATGCCGGCCACGCTCTGCCAGGTCGCGCCCACCCGCAGAACCACCCAGACGCCCAGGGCTGCGATCGCCAAGCCACCGCCCAAGTTCACCAGGCCGCCCACGGTCCATTGCAGTGCCAGGCCGCGAACCGTCCAGTCCAGGATGCGATCGGCGCCCTTCACACCGAGGCGGTCGGCCAGCACATACAGCCCGAGCAGCAGCAGCGGGAGAAGCGCGGCCCCGGCGAGGCCCCACACGAGCACGTCGATCAGGCGGTCCATGCCCGGGTGGATTCCCGCTTCAACACGGCATCGGGGCGGGCACGGCCCGGCAGCTCATTCGGCAGCAGGCGGCGCGTAGCGCGCCTTCTCGACGTTGCGCAGCAGGGCCTCGCGCTGCGCGCGTGAAATGCCGCGGACGCCCTCCGCCACCCACTTCACGCGCTGCGGATCGAGGCTGCCTTCGCGTGCCCAGCGCTCGGCGGCCAGGCCGGGCGCGTGCAGCATCGACGCGAGCCACACGGCCTGCGCGGGCTCGAGCTTGCTCGCACTGCGCTTGAAGTAGTACTTGGCCGCCGCCTCGGCGCCGCAGACCTTGCCCCAGGGCGCGTTGTCCAGGTACAGCTGCAGGATGCGGGCCTTGCCCAGCGTCTGTTCCATTTCCACGGCATAGAGCATCTCGCGCAGCTTGCGCTCCAGGCTGCGCTCGCTGCCGGTCACCAGCATCTTCGCCAGCTGCTGCGTGAGGGTGCTGCCACCGCGGTCGATGCCGCCTTTCTTCTGGTTGCTGTCGAGCGCCGCCGAGAGTTCGACCAGGTCGTAGCCCGGGTGCTGGAAGAAGCGCTGGTCCTCGGCGGCGATGACGGCGCGCGCCAACCAGCTGTCGGCCGTGAGCCGCGAAGGCGGCCCGCAGGCCGTGCGCGCGCCGAGCATGGCCTCGGTGCCCAGGCCGGCCACGGTGAACTGCGCCACGCGCGGCTGCAGGCCGAAGCTGCCGGTGGGCTGGACGAAGTGGCCGCGCAGGCCCAGGGTGCCGCCGATCTGGGCCCGCTGCAGTTCGGGCATGTCGGGCACCAGCACGGCATACCACTGGGCGACGGGGGCGTCGGCCATGTCGACGTCGACCCGCAGGTCGCGCTGGCTGAGTTTGCCGTCCCAGCGCCCGGTGAGCGCCGGAGGCCGGCCGGCGCCGCCGACGGCCGCTGGCGGCGTGGCCGACAGCTCGCCGGCCAGGCGGTCGGCGTCGCGGCGCACCGTGACCCGCAAGTCGTCCAGGCGCACCGGCTTGGCGCCCAGGGCGGGCACCACGGCGCTGCAGGGAGCGCAGCGTGCTTCGAGTTGGTGGCCGGCCTGGTTCCAGGCCAGCTGCACGGGGCCGAAGCGGGTGTCGAGCCGGCGGCCGTCCAGGTGCGGACCGAACCACGGCGAGGTGGCCAGCCGCACCAGCGTCGGCACGCCCACCTCCAGCCTGAGCGGGCCGATCGGCAGTTCGGCCGCCCACTCGCCCTTGGCCGGCGCCAGCGCGATCTTCGCGATCAGCACGAGCGCCACCCCGCCCGTCACCACCAGGGCCAGCAGCCCGTACAGCACCACTCGCAAAGTCTTCTTCACACGGCTCCCAATGCACTCGGTCTCGCGTTCCGTCCGTTGGTGGCGACGCTCACAGCGGCGTGGCCACCGTCACCGCCTGCCACGGCCCGGAAGAGCGCCCGCTGGCACCCGCCCAGTACCAGGCCGAAGTGTCGGTGAAAGCGTCGCCCCGGGCGTCCACGATGCGCTCGCACACCCGCAGTTTGGCCTGCCCGCCACGCTCGGCGTTGAAACAGCGCCACAGCCGCGCCCGGGCGTCCTGCTCGAGGCGCGCCTGCACGATGCGGTAGCCCAGGGCACGGTAGCAATCCGCGGCTGGGTGCAGCATGCGCGTGGGCCGGTCGACCTGCCGCATCACGAACATGCGCTCGCCGTCGGTCAGGCGTGCGATGGCGCCGGGGAAGTGGGCCGCGAAGCGCAGCTCGACTTCGCTGAGCGCCAGCGGGCGCAGTGCAGCACCGTCCCACTGGGAGGGCCATTCCTGCGTGCTGGCCATGCGTGGAGCCGCGTCCTGCGACCGCGCCAGGCCCAGCAGGCCAAGCGCCAGGCAGCCGAGCATGGCGAGCGCGAAGACCGCCTTGTGCAGCGCACGGTGCACGAAGGTGTTGGCGAAGTAGCGTTCAATGGTGCGTATCGACATGGCGCAGGCCTTGGAAGGTGATGAGTCCGGTCACGGGCGGCAGGGGTGCGGCAACCGGTGCGTGGCGCCGGCCGCGATGCTGCATCGCCCAGGCAATGCCGCTGCACACGGCCGCGAGCAGCACGAGGCCCAGCATCTCGTGCGCCCAGGGCGCGAGCGGCCGGCCCGCGCCTTCGAGGCCGACGAGGATGGCGTTGCGAACCACGTTGCCGGCCAGCACCAGGACGCTGACGGCCGGCAGGCGAGTGAGAAAGCGGCGGTTGTCCACGGGCGCGACGAAGAGCGCCACCGCGCACGCCGTGAAATACCCCAGCCACACCATCTGCACGCCCGAGCACGGCGCATCGACGATCACGAGCCGGCCGGCGATCCACAGGCTGCTGCCCTCGCGCATCACCGTGAAGAAGGGCGCCAGCAGCCACTGGCTGGCCTCGGCCGTGACGACGCGCAGCGGGTAGCCGGCGTAGAACTGCAGCGACGACAGCAGCGGCAGGGCCAGGACCGCCAGTCCGGTGACCGGCAGGCTCGCGACCCGGCGCGGCAGGAAGGCCAGCAGGCCGAAGGCGAAAGCCATCACGGACACCAGCCCCGTGACCAGCGGCGGCAGCACGGGCAGGCCCGGCACGCCGCCGCGCAACAGCGTCGCCGCCACCGTGCCGAGGCCGGCCAGCGCCAGCCAGCCCAGGCCGGGCGCCGCGCGCAGGCCGCGCCGGTGCTGCCAGGCGAGCACACCCAGGGCGGCCAGGGCCAGCAACCCGAGCGGATCGTCGGAACCGTCGGCCAGGCGCATCGCCATCCACACCCAGGTGGGCAGCAGCGCGGCAGCCTGCAGCGCCAGCCAGGCGATGGGCGGCAGGCGGTCGAGGCGGATGCCCGCATCCACCCAGCGGGGGTGCCGGCGGGCCAGCGAGGCGAGGGACAAGCTGCTCATCGCTGCCTCAGGCCGTCAGGCGGCGCTTGTCGTGGCGACGGGCACGGCGGCGCAGCATGGCCAGCATCGACAGCGCGACGGCCACCGCGCCGAAGATCTCGGGCTCGGGCGTGCTGGGCACTTCGGCGCCCAGGGCGTTCTCGCCCACCCCCTGCGGCAGCGGCAGGGGCTGGTTCACGCTGTCGCTGCCGGCCGTGTTGCGCACCACCTTGTCGACGGCGATGAAGCTGGTGTACTGCGTGAGCAGGCTGTACTTGAGGCCCAAGTCGGTGATGGCCTGCTTGTAGCGGTCGCCGGCCTCCAGCGCCTCCTGGTCGGACAGCGCGGCGATGCGGTGGCGCGCCCACAGCGCCCGCAGCGCGCTGGCGTTCTGCGCCGTGCGGCCGTCGATGCGCAGTTCCTGCTTCCACGGACCGCTGGCGCTCTGGCCCTCGATCGTCACGCCGCCCTTGGGCTCGCCGCGCCACTTGCCGAACACGATCACCGGCCGCTCGCCGAGCACGTCCGGCAGCTGCTGCGGCTCGACGTCGTACACATCGAGGCCGCCGAAGGTGGCGCGCACCTTCGTCAGTACGGGCGATTCGACCATGCGGCGAAAGCGCGCCGCCTGCTCGGGCGCCTGCACCGGGTCGGTGATGATGAAGGGCTCGCCCATGCCGGCGCGGGCCAGGCCTTCCATGAGGTGACGGTTCACCGACGAGCCGATGCCGAAGGAAAAGAGGTTGGCCTTGTCGAGGTTCCTGCGCACGAGTTCGAAGGCCTCGCGCTCCACCGTCACGTAGCCGTCGGTCACGACGACGATGCTGCGCGAGACATTCGCGGCCTTGGGTTCGGCGTACACGCGCTTGAGCGCGGGGATGAGTTCGGTGCTGCCGTTGCCGCTGTAGTTCTTGATGGTGGCCAGGGCCTGCTCGATGTTGGCACGCGTGGCCGGCACGGACTGCGCGTTGAGCATCCTGTTGCTGCCCGAGAAGAGCAGCACGTTGAAGGTGTCGCTGGGGCGCAGGCCGCCGATCAGGCGCTCGAGCATCGCCTTGGCGGTGTCGAGCGGAAAGCCGTGCATCGAGCCCGAGATGTCGACCACGAAGATGTAGTCCCGCGGCGAGATGGCGCTGGCCGCAACCGATTTCGGCGGCTCGACCATCGCCAGGAAGAAGTTCTCCGCGCCGTCGCCGTTGCCCTTGTAGAGCATCAGGCCCGATTCGATTTTCTCGCCCGCAAGACGGTAGTCGATGACGACATCGCGGTTGTCCAGCGGGCGCCCATCGGCACGCAGGGCCACGTCGGCGTGGTGGGCCTCGTCGCTGGTCTTCACGTCGATCGCATGGGTGAGCGAGCGCACTTCCTTGATGCCCATCGGCGTGTCGATCGCGACCTTCATCTTGAACGACGTATTCGGCGCCACGTTGGCACGCAGCGTCGGCTGAGCGACCCACTTTGCCTGTGCGTTCTCCGACTGCGGGCTGTTGTATCGCGGGCCCACCACGGTCGGGAACACGAACTGGTAGTTGCCGCCCTGCGGCACCAGCAGCTCGGTGTAGCGCAGTTCGACCTTCACGTCGTCGCCGGGCAGGATGTTGGCGACGTTCATCTGGAACACGTTGGGCAGCTGCTGCTCCAGCAGCGCGGCGGTCTTGCCTTCCTGCTTGGCGGTCTCGTATTCGATGCGGGCCTGCTGCTTCTCGCGGATCTGCGCCGTGATGAGGCGGTCGGCCAGGCGCACGGTGAGGCCGCCCACGGCCGCCTTCGTGGATCCTGGGAACACGTACTTGGCCTCGATCGGGCGCTGGCCTTCGTTGCGGTAGGTCTGGGTGACGGTGACGTCGGCGATCACGCCCGAGATGCGCACGTCGACGTCGGTGCCCTTGAGGGGCAGGCGGTCCACGTCCGGCGAGTCGCTCTTGACGAAGAAGTAGGGGCTCTCCGTCTTCTGGCGGGGTGCGGCCTCCTGCGCGTGCAGCGGCCGGGCCGTCAGCAGGACGAAGCAGGTGGTGGCCAGGCTGACGGTGGCAAGCCAGAGCCAGCGGCCGGCGCGCGGCGCCGTGGCGGCGGAGGGGATGGGTTCGGTGAGGGTGGCGGCTTCCATGAAGGGCTCCTTGAGATCGGTGTGCGTCGAAGCGCAGCGCCACTGTCGAAGGCCGCCGAGAAGCCAGAAGGAAGCGCACGAGAAGCGATGTCGAAGCCGCGCGCGCTGTGTGAAGTCCGTGTGAAGTGGGGGTGCGAAACACTGGCCCGCGGCTTCATACGCGCTTCCGGCGGCGCACGGACCATCGGCCCCCATCGCATCCACGGAGAGGAAACCAAGATGTTCCAGACCCTTCGCAACTCCGCACTCGTCAAGGTGCTCGCGCTGGTGGCGCTCACCCTGCTGCTGTGCATCCCGCTGGCCGAGATCGGCTCGCTGATCCGCGAACGCGGCCAGAGCCAGGCCGAGGCGGCCCAGGAGCTGGCGAGCACGCACGCCGGCGCGCAGACCGTGGCCGGCCCCTTCCTCGTGCTGCCCTGGGTCGAGCAATGGACCGAGACCGAACACAACATCAAGGGCGAGGTGACGGGCCAGTCGCAGCGCACCAAGGCACGTACCGCCATCGTCTTTCCCGAGCGGCTGAAGATCGACGGCCGCATGACACCCGAAGAACGCTACCGCGGCATCTTCCGCGTGCTGTTCTACAAGCTCGACGCCACGCTCGACGGTCGTTTCGCCGCCCTGGGACCGGTGCCGAGGCCCACTGAGCGGGGCGGCACCGTGACGCTGGGCACACCGCAGCTGGCCTTCAGCGTGAGCGACGTGCGCGGCATCGAGGGCTTGCCCGACGCGGCGCTGAGTGGCACGCCGATGCGCTTCCAGCAGGGCATCCCCGGCCTGGGCCAGGGGGGTGCGCTCCAGGGCATCCATGCGCCGCTGTCCGGCGAGGCACTGAGCGCGCTGGCGAGCGGCCAGGCGATGGACTTCCGCCTCGCGTTGAAGCTGGTCGGGCAGGAACAGCTGAGCATCGTGCCGGCGGCCGAGGACACCGAGGCCCATCTGCAATCGCCCTGGCCGCACCCGAGCTTCGGCGGCCGCTTCCTGGCCAGCGAGCGCACGGTGGGCGACGCCGGCTTCGACGCCCGCTGGCGGGTGTCGGCGCTGGTGAGCGCGGCGCGCACGCAGCTGTTGCGCCAATGGGCTGCCGAGGCGACGACGCCGGGCGCGGTCGACGTGGCCTGCGCCGGCGGCGACAGCGCGTGCATGGCGGCGGCCACGGCTGCCACGGCCACCGCACCTGCACGGGCCGACCTGCGCGAGGTCGACAGCTTCGACGTCGCACTGGCGCAGCCCGTCAACGTGTACTTCATGGCCCACCGCGCGGCCAAGTACGGCGCGCTCTTCATCGGCCTGGTGCTGATGGCCAGCTTCATGTTCGAGCTGTTCCGCCAGCTGCGCCTGCACCCCGTGCAATACGGCCTGGTCGGCCTGTCCGTGGCACTGTTCTTTTTGTTGCTGGTGGCGCTGTCGGAAAAGCTACCCTTCTGGCAGGCCTATGCGCTGTCCGCCTGCGCGAGCGTGGGGCTGCTCATGGCCTACTTCAGCGCGGTGTTGCGTGGCTGGCGCCGCGGTGTGGGATTGGGCGCTTTCGTGGCCGTGCTGTATGGCGCGCTGTACGGGCTGCTCGCCTCGGAGAACAATGCGCTGCTGCTCGGGGCCCTGCTGACCTTCGGCATGCTGGCGCTGTTGATGCTGGTGACACGGAACGTCGACTGGTATGCGCTGTCTGATGGGAGGGCCCGGCCCGCCGCGCCAGCCGCCGCCACCGGCCCAGCGCTATCGAATTGATAGCTGACGGCGCACGCCCCATGGGCGCTGGCGGCCGATTTCATTCTCAAGTTTCGGATTTCTCCTTCCTATGTCTTCCACGTCTCGCCTCTGGTCTCCGCGCGCCAAGCGCATCGCGCTGTGGAGCGCGGCCGGGGTGGGCGGGGCCATCGCTGCGGGCCTTCTGGCCATCGGCATCGCCCTCGTCCTCATCGCACCGCAGTTACCCGATGTTTCATCTCTGGCCAACTACCAGCCCAAGCTGCCGTTGCGCGTGTACACCGCTGACGGCGCGCTGATCGGCGAGTTCGGCGAGGAGCGCCGCGAACTGGTCCCGATCGACAAGATCCCACGCGTGCTCAAGGACGCGGTGCTGGCCACCGAGGACGCGCGCTTCTACCAGCACGGGGGCATCGACACCAAGGGCGTGCTGCGCGCGGTGTTCGCCAATCTCTCGGGCGGCCGGGCGCAGGGTGCGTCGACCATCACGCAGCAGGTCGCGCGCAACATGTTCCTCACCTCCGAGCGCACCGTGAGCCGCAAGCTCAAGGAGGCGATCCTGGCCTGGCGCCTGGAGGACAAGCTCACCAAGGACCAGATCCTCGAGATCTACATGAACCAGATCTACCTGGGCAACCGCGCCTATGGCTTCGCGGCCGCCGCACAAACGTACTTCGGCAAGCCGCTGGAGCAGATCACCGCCGCCGAGGCCGCCATGCTGGCCGGCCTGCCCAAGGCACCCGGCACCAACAACCCGGTGGCCAACCCGCGACGCGCCGTGGCACGTCAGCAGTACGTGATCCAGCGCATGGTCGAAACCGGCTACCTGAAGCCCGCCGACGCCGAAGCCGCGCGCGCCGAACCGCTGAAGCTGCGCGAAGCCAACGACCCCTCGCGCGTGCACGCCGAGTACGTGGCCGAGATGGTGCGCCAGCAGATGGTCGACAAGTTCGGCGATGCGGCCTACACGCGGGGCCTGAACGTGACGACCACGCTCACCGCTGCCGACCAGAACGCCGCGTACGCCGCGCTGCGCGCCGGCCTGCTCGACTACGAGCAGCGGCAGCCCTACCGCGGCCCCGAAGGCCTGGTCGCCGACCTGCCCACCGATCCGAAGGCGCTCGACCAGGCCATCGACGAGGCGCTGGCCGACCATCCCGACAACGGCGAGCTGGTGGCCGCGGTGGTGCTGGAGGCGGGCCCGAAGAAGATCACCGCGGTGCGCGCCAACGGTGACACGGTCGAGATCACCGGCCGCGGATTGCAGCTCGCGCAGCGCGCGCTGAACGACAGGGCGCAGGCACCCGTGCGCATCCAGCGCGGCGCCATCATCCGGCTCGAGCCCAACGGCAAGTCCTGGGAAGTGGCCCAGCTGCCCGAGGTGGAAGGCGCCTTCGTCTCGCTCGACCCGCGCGACGGGTCCGTGAAGGCGCTGGTCGGCGGCTTCGACTTCAACAAGAACAAGTTCAACCACGTCACGCAGGCCTGGCGCCAGCCGGGCTCGAGCTTCAAGCCCTTCATCTACTCGGCCGCGCTCGAGAAGGGCTTCGGCCCGTCGACGGTGGTGAACGATGCACCGCTGGTGTTCGACTCCGCCGCCACCGGCGGCCAGCCCTGGGAGCCGAAGAACTTCGAAGGTGGCTTCGACGGCCCGATGAGCCTGCGCACCGCACTGCAGAAGTCGAAGAACCTGGTGACCATCCGCGTGCTCGACGCCATCACGCCGCAGTACGCGCAGGAGTGGATCGGCCGCTTCGGCTTCGACCCGGCCAAGCACCCGGCCTACCTCACGATGGGCCTGGGCGCCGGCTCGGTCACGCCGATGCAGATGGCCGGCGCCTACGCCGTCTTCGCCAACGGCGGCCTGCGCGTGCAACCGCAACTGGTGACGCGCATCGCCGACGCGCGCGGCCAGATCATCGAGGAATCGCCGCTGCCGAAGGTCGACGAGGCGCAGCGCGCCATCCCCGCACGCAACGCCTTCGTGATGGACAGCCTGCTCAACTCGGTGGTGAGGAGCGGCACCGGCTACAAGGCGTACGCGGCGCTCAGGCGCGACGACCTGTACGGCAAGACCGGCACCACCAACGATTCCTTCGACGCCTGGTTCGCCGGCTTCCAGCCCACGCGCGTGGGCATTGCCTGGGTGGGCTACGACACGCCACGGCAATTGGGCGTGCGCGGCGAGACCGGCGGCAGCGTGGCGCTGCCCGTGTGGACCGCCTACATGAAGACCGCGCTCAAGGGCGTGCCGGTCGCCAAACTGGCCGTGCCCGAAGGCGTGACCGACATCGGCGGCGATTGGGCCTACAACGAATACGCCAACGGCGGCGGCGTGCAGGCGCTCGGCGTGGAGCCCACGGCTCCGCTGATGCCGGGCAGCGGCCCCGAGGCCGGCACGGTGCCGGGAATGGGCAGCAACGTGCCGGCGGAGTTGGGTGTGTTCCCCATGGGGCAGCAGGCCCCTGGGGCGCGGCGCGACTCGCCGGAGCGCAACCGCATCCTGGACCTGTTCCGCTGAGGGTCTCGGCAGAGGTTCAGCGACGCAGCGGCGTGAAGCAGCCGGCCCGTGCACACGAGGCCGCGCTGCGCCAGTGAATCGCGTTCCAGTCCAGCGGATTGCGCGGCCGGTCGCGGTTCAGGAAGACGCCCGCGCCTGATGGCCGCGACCAGCCCACGAGCCGAATGCCGGCCACCGCCTCGTCCTGCGCCGCCGTCGGCGTGCCGAAAGTCTGGAGCAGGTAGCGGGTCGCTGCGCGGTGCTGCCACCACGGCATGTTGACCACCACCTCGTCGAGCCTGCCATCCTGGAAGAAGAAGGACAGGTAGAGGGTGGGCATGCCGTTGTACCGGTGCGCCTCGACCCGGCAGCCGCGGCTGCCGGCCACGTTGACGCGGTAGGGACCACAGAGGATCGGCAGGCCCGCGAAGCGTTCGCGCAGATCCGCTTCGGTCCAGCGCTCCGACAGGTCGTCCAGCGCGAAATCGGCCGGCGGCCTCGGTCGCGAAAAGACGAACTGCGCGTATTCCTCCATGCCGTCGGGCTGCCACCGCCACAAGGCCGCGACCGCGACGACTGCCGCCAGACCACAGAACAGCGCGACCCTTCGATTCATCGTCTACCCCCCTGTCGTGCGGGCCAGTGTCACACGCTCGCACTCTCGTGCGCCAGAACGATGAACCGCCACGCGCAGTCCGCGTCGAAGACCGCACCTTCGGCGGACGCGCTCACAGGCCGATCCGCCCGGAATCCCGTGGCAGGTGGCTCAGGGGCAGGGTCAAGGTCGCCACCGCGCCACCACCGGCCGCATTGCCCAGCTCGATGCGCCCACGGTGCAGGGTGGCGATCTCCTTGACGAAGGCCAGGCCCAGCCCGGTGCTCTTCTTCTGGCTGTGCGGCCGCGCCAGCGAATAGAACTTCTCGAACACCTTGTCGCTCGCGTAGTCGGGGATGCCGGGGCCGTGGTCGCGCACGGTGATGCGCACCTGGCGCGAAGTGGCGGACAGTCCGAGCACGACCTCGCCGCCCACGGGAGAGAAGTCGATGGCATTGGCCAGCAGGTTGCTCACCGCACGACGCAGCAGGAAGGGATCGCCCTCGGTGGCCGCATCGGCACGCAGCTCGATCCGCACCTGCACCTGACGCAGCGAGGCGGTGGCCTGCGCGCCGTCGGCCACCTCCTCGAGCAGGGGGCGCAGCGCCACGGGCTCGATGCGGTCGAGCACGCGCCGCGTCTCGAGCGCGGTGAGCTCCATCATGCGGTCGACGATTTCCTGGATGCGCTGCGTCTCGCGCGCGATATTGGCCAGGAAGCGCTCGCGCTGCACCGGCGGCATGCCTTCTTCCTGCAACAGTTCGGCCGCGCCGCGGATGGCCGAGAGCGGACTCTTCACCTCGTGCGTGAAAGTCTGGACGTAGTCGGCGACGTAGTTGCGGCCGGTGACCGCATCGCGCATCTCGTGCACGGCGCCGCGCAGCATGCCGACCCCCTGGCGCACCATGCGCACGGGGTGAAAACCACGCTGCCGCCGCAGCCAGCGCAGGTAATCGGCCGTGAGGCCGAAGGGCCGTACCAGCCACACCGAGAGGATGAGCGCGAAGACCAGCAGCGCGGCGGCCGAGCCGATGCCCACCCACAGCGTGCGCGTGCGCGCGTCCTCCACGAACTGCCCGAAGCTCTGCACCGGCTTGCCGACGCTGACCATGCCGACGATCTCGCCGTTCCAGCGCACGGGCGCGCCGACGTACATCACCGAGCTCAGCGGATCGGACTCGACGTCGCGCGACGAGCGTGCGCCGTACTGGCCCGCGAGCGTGCGGTTGACGTCGCGCCACTGCGAGAAGTCGGCACCGGTGGCGCGCCCGGTCGAGTCGAAAAGCACGTGCCCCGCGCGGTCGGTGACGTACACGCGCAGTTCCACGCGCCGCTTGTGCAGGTTGTAGATCTGCGCCGAGAACTCGCGCGCGTAGACGGTGCGGAACAGCGGCTCCAGCCGCGCCGTGTTGATGGCACCAGCCACGACGTCCTGCTCGACCAGGCTGGCGATCAGCTGCGAGGTCTCGACCAGCGACTCTTCCGCCGACTCGCGGTAGCGCGGGTCGATGTCGCCCATCACGCGGTACAGCAGGAAGCCGATGCCCACCACGTAGATGAGCAGGATGCCGATGAAGATGCGGGTGCGGCGCGAAAGCATCAGGCGTGGCACGCGTTTGCTATAAAACTCATAGCTGCTCGCGCAGGCGGGACGGGCGCTGCGGGCCGATTTGGCATAAAAAAGCGGACCTCCATACGCGAAGGACGCAAAGGCTTCGCGAAGCTCGCGAAAGACATCCTTCCGATTTTTTTCGCGTCCTTTGCGTGACCTTCGCGTCCTTCGCGTACGGCTGCCCGTTCCCGATTCCGCACCCGCATCTCAAGGCGTCGACCTCGCCGGCAGGTCCTCGTTCAGCGCATAGCCCGTGCCGCGCAGCGTGCGGATCGGGTCGACCTCGGGCGCCACGGCCTTGAGCTTGGCGCGCAGGGTCTTGATGTGGGCGTCCACGGTGCGGTCGAAGCTGTCGCTCGCGTCGTCCCACACCATCGACAGCAGCTCGTCGCGCGTGAACACGCGGCCGGGCCGCTGCACGAACAGGCGCAGCAGGCCGTATTCGTAGCGCGACAGCTCCAGCGGCCGTCCGTAGTAGCGGATCAGCATGCGCTCGGTGTCGACCACGAAGGGCAGCGGTGCCGACGGTGGTTCCGGCACTGGCGCCGGGGCAGCAGCAGGCGCCGGGGCAGCCATGCCCGCGCGCTGGCTGCGCCGCAGGATGGTGCGCACCCGCGCCACCAGTTCGCGCGGCGAGAAGGGCTTGGCGATGTAGTCGTCGGCGCCGAGTTCCAGCCCCACCACCCGATCGATCTCGTCGCTGCGGGCGGTGAGGAAGACCATCGGCACCTCGGCGCCGCCGGTGTTGCGCATGCGGGCCTGCAGGCGCTTGAACAGTTCGAAGCCGTTCATGTCCGGCAGGCCGACGTCGAGGATGGCCAGCGCCGGCGGCTCGGCCTCGAAGCTCGCGATCGCCGCCTCGGCCGTGGCGCACCACACAGGCGTGAAGCCGTCGCTCTGCAGCACGTACTGCAGGGTGTCGGCGATGCCGGATTCGTCTTCGGCGATGAGGATGCGCGGCCGCGTGCTGGACATGGCCGCGATCCTACGACGGCGCTACCTCAAGTCGTAGCAGCCACCGACGTAGTAGACCTGGTCGCCGTCGCGTTCGAAGGGCACCTGGATCGGCTGGCCCTCGTTGCGCCAGACGTCGCGCCGCATGTAGCCGGCCGCCTCGAGCTCGTCCTGCAGCTCTTCCCAGGCCTGGATGCGGAAGGCACGGAAAGCCATCGTGAGGCTGTTGACGGTGTAGAAGGTCTCGCTCGGGTGCACGGCGATGGCATTGAGCAGGATGCGCCGCGGCTTGACGGGCATGGCGGCGAGGATCTCGGTCAGCCGCTCGGGAAAGTAGGGCAGCGAGCCGGACGCCAGCAGGATGTCGTTGCCGCTCGCCTCTTCCAGGTCGGTGGTGAAGCGCAACATGCCCTCGGGCGCGCGGAGGGTGGCCAGTTCGGTCCCGCGCTCGACGACGGGCGGCAGGTCCCACACGGTCCAGCGCAGGCCGTCGGGCAACGGCAGCACGCGGCGGAAGGCGTAGTACTTGATGCCCACATGGCCGCCCAGCTCGAACACCGTGCGCAGGCCGATGTCGAAGGAGCGTCCCAGCCAGAAGAGCAGCGGGTAGTCGTCCGGCCGCACCTGGGTGCTGCGCTCCAGGCCCAGCACGATTTCGCCGCCGATCGGCTCGGGCAGGCTGGACGGCAGGTCGGCCGCCGCCGCCTCGAAGCTCGGGTAGCGGCCCATGAAGAGGCTGTCGCCGGGGTTGTCGAGGAAACGCCGCCGGTACAACCATTTACGCCATTGCCGCAGCGGCGGCAGGTCGAGCAGGGTCCTGAACCAGCCGAGAAGCGGGACGTCGTGCAGGGCTTCGGCAGCGAACAACGGTGTTCTCCGAAGAGCAAAAGAGTGTGGATGGGACGGCGAAGCGGATCGCATTTTGGCTTGTAGCCTGAAAGTATTCAATGCGAAATTGAGGTTGAGCAGCCCGTCCGCCGGCCCGTGACGGCAAGCTGTGGCCATTCCACATCGGATTTCCACTTTCATCAGGAGCCTTCACGTGACCCCTCAGGACCAGCGCAGCATCGTCACTCTCTGCCTCATGGCCGCCTTCGTCGACGGCGAGAAACACGCCCGCGAGCGCGACGAGGTGCGCCGCATCGCCGACGGGCTGGCCCAGGCCGGCGAGCTTTCGAGCCTGTACCAGGACGTGCTGATGAAGCGCATTGCGCTGGCCGATGCCGTGGCCGGCCTGCAGAGCCCCGAGGCGCGCCAGCTGGCCTACGAGATGGCCGTGTGCGTCTGCGACGCCGACGGCGCCCAGAGCGGGCCGGAGCAGGCCTTCCTGGCCGAGCTCCAGGGTGCCCTGGGCCTGGCCGGCGGCCCGGCGGCGCAGTTCGCCCGGCAAGCCCAGGCCGTGGCCGACGCGCCGCTGGCGGGCAACGCCGAGGTGGAGGCCATGCTGTCGTCCATCGAGCCCACGGCCGGGGGGCCGGTGCCGGTGCCGGCGACCCTGCCGGCCACGACGCCCACCCCGGCTGCAGCCCGGGTCGACGAGGCGGCGCTGGACGCGCAGATCCTGCGGGCCTCGATCCTCAACGGCGCGCTCGAACTGCTGCCCGAGACCCTGTCCACCCTGGCCATCATCCCGCTGCAGATGAAGCTGGTGTACGGCATCGGCAAGGCGCACGGCTACGAGCTCGACAAGGGCCACATCAAGGACTTCCTGGCCACGGTCGGCGTGGGGTTGACCTCGCAGTACCTGGAGCAGGCAGGGCGCAAGCTGCTGGGCGGCCTCCTCGGCAAGGTGGGCGGCGGCTTGCTGCGCGGCGTCGGCCGGCAGGCCGTGAGCTCCGGCATGAGCTTCGCCAGCACCTACGCGCTGGGCCACGTCGCCAAGCGCTATTACGCCGGCGGGCGGCAGCTGTCGACGCAGACGCTCAAGGACGCTTTCGCCGGCGTGGTGCAGGAGGGCCAGGCGCTGCAGTCGCGCTACCTGCCCGACATGCAGGCCCAGGCACGCACCCTCGACGCCGGGAAGGTGCTGGCCCTGGTGAGGGGCAGCGGCGCCTGAGCGCCCACGCATTGGCGACGGAACGTCGCCCTCACGTCTTCAAGCCGGCGCGAGCCGGCTTCTTTTTTCCGGGCGTGCACGGCGGGAACGGGCCATGGTCTTTTTTTCCAACGGAGGCTGCCCCCTGAATTCATTCTTATGTCTTCTATTTCTGATTAGTAGTAGTAGCTAAGGGTCGCACTTCGCTGTGGACAGGGCGATTTTTCACAGTGCCGACAGGCAGTTGCGGTGCTCCAACCCCTGTGCGCACCCGTGCGTCCGTGCTGTCGCGCCGCGGCGAACAACCTGGCGGCGCGCCGTCGCCCTGTGGATAAGCGCCCGCTTGTGCCAGAACTCTCCCCAGAGTTGTCCTTTGACAGGGGTCCGGAAATCTGGGAAAGGAGGGCCCGCCGGCGGAAATGTGCACTGCACAAAAAATCAGCAGACTGTTGATTCCATTTTGAAATCAACAGGTTGCGGAAGCTTTACAACAAAGTGCATGAGTTGCCCACAAAGTTATCCAAGCTTTGTGGGGAGAACCGGGGCGCTTGTGGGCAAGCGGCCGAGCAGGCGCCGCCGGCCGTGTCCGGCCGCGCGTGAGACGGCTGCAGGACCGGGCCTGGCTTGGCCCGGGGATTCAGAACGCCGGCGTGCCGCCAGCCAGGTCGTCGAGGATCGGGCAGTCGGGCCGCCCGTCGCCGTGGCAGCAATGGACGAGGTGCGACAGGGTGCGCTGCATGGCCTGCAGGCCGGCGATGCGTGCCTCGAGGTCGCCCAGGTGCTTTTCCGCGATGCGCTTGACATTGGCGCTGGCGCGGCGGCGGTTGTGCCACAGGCCCACGAGCTCGGCGATCTCGTCCATCGAGAAGCCCAGGTCGCGGGCGCGCTTGATGAAGCGCAGGGTGTGGATGTCGGCCGCCGTGTACTGGCGGTAGCCGGCCTCGGTGCGGGCGACCGAAGGCAACAGCCCCAGCCCTTCGTAGTGGCGCACCATGCGCGCCGACACGCCCGAGCGTTCGGCCGCGACGCCGATGGCCACCGGCGCGGTCGTGGTCATGGCCGGTGTGCTCAAGCCGCGTCGTAGCCGGCGTGCACGCGGTAGCCGGCGTCCTCGATGGCGGCGATCAGGTCCTTGCGCGGTTGGGCGCTCAGCACGTCGACGTGGCCCGTGGGCAGGTCGACGGTGACCTGTGCCTTGGGGTCCACCGTCCACACCGCGTTCTGTACCGACTGGACGCAATGCTGGCAGCTCATGCCTTCGACCTGGAATTTCTGGCTCATGGGCGGGTTCCTTTCAGTTGACGACGGGAGAAGTCTCAACCTTCCCATCATGGCAAGGTCAAGCGTGCCGGTGCAGATGCCCAACCCGGACCCCGCCGACCGCAGGGGCTTGACCTTGCCATGATGTGAGGCCTCAGGCTTCGCTCCATGGATGTTTCGATCACCGCTCCCTCCCACGCCCGGGCGACGCCGACGTCACCGCTGACGCTCGACCTCCGCGTCGACGGGATGACCTGCGCGTCCTGCGTGTCGCGCGTGGAGCGCGCACTGCATCAGGTGCCGGGTGTGACCGCCGCGAGCGTCAACCTCGCCACCGAAAACGCGCGCGTGCAGGCCACGCCCGTCGATGGCGAGCCGTCCGATGCACTGCGTGCCCGCCTCAGCCGAGCCGTGCGCGATGCCGGCTATTCGCCACGTGCCGAGGCCGCCGCTGCCGAGGAAGACGCGTCGCCCTGGGCCGGATTCGGCCCCGTCGCGGCCGGGCTGCTGCTGTGTGCGCCGCTGGTGCTGCCGATGCTGGCCATGCCCTTCGGCCTCGACCTCATGCCGCCGCCGTGGATGCAGCTGCTGCTCGCCGCGCCGGTGCAGTTCTGGCTGGGAGCGCGCCTCTACCGCGCCGGCTGGCACGCAGCGCGCGCCGGCACCGGCAACATGGACCTGCTGGTGGCGCTGGGCACCAGCGCGGCCTTCGGTCTGTCGCTGTGGCTGTGGTGGCGCTGGGCCGCCGGCTTGCATGCGGGCCATGGTCAGCCGCACCTGTACTTCGAGGCTTCGGCCGTGGTGATCGCGCTGGTGCGGCTGGGCAAGTGGCTGGAAGCACGGGCCAAGCGCCAGGCCACGGCCGCCATCCGCGCGCTGCAGCAGCTGCGGCCCGAGGTGGCGCACCTGCGCCGGCAACGCGGGCCCCAGGTGCAAGAGGTCGAGGTCCCGGTGGCCGAACTGCGTGTGGGCGATGTGCTGGTGGTGCGGCCCAACGAGCGCGTGCCGGCCGACGCGCGCGTGGTCGAGGGGCAATCGGCCGTCAACGAATCGATGCTCACCGGTGAACCGCTGCCGGTGGCCAAGGTGGCAGGTGATCGGCTGACCGGCGGCTCGGTGAACGGCGATGGCCGGCTGGTGGCGGAGGTCACGGCCACCGGCGCCGAGAGCGTGCTGGCCCGCATCATCCGTTTGGTCGAGGACGCGCAGGCGGCCAAGGCGCCCATCCAGCAGCTGGTGGACCGGGTGGCCGCCGTGTTCGTGCCGGCGGGGCCCCCTCTGGCGCTGCTCACCGGGCTGGCCTGGGGCTGGAGCGGCGCGGGCCTGGAGACGGCTCTGGTGCATGCGGTGGCGGTGCTGGTCATCGCCTGCCCCTGCGCGCTCGGCCTGGCGACACCGGTGGCCGTGATGGCCGGCACCGGCGTGGCGGCGCGCCACGGCATCCTGGTGAAGGACGCGCGGGCGCTGGAGATCGCCCACCGCGTCGACACGGTGGCCTTCGACAAGACCGGCACGCTGACGCGCGGCGAACCGGTGCTGCGCGCCCTGGTGTCGCTGGCCGCCCCCGACGATGCGTCGGCACGCGCGCGTGCCCTGCAGGCGGCGGCCGCGCTGCAGGCCGGCAGCGAGCATCCGCTGGCGCGTGCGGTGGTGCAGGCCGCGCAGGCCGAGCATCTGGCACCGCCGCCGGCCGAGGCAGTGGAGAACGTGCCCGGCCGTGGCGTGCAGGGCCGGGTGGACGGCGTGCGCCGCGCCATTGCCAGCCTGCGCTGGTGTGAGGAATTGGGCATCACCGTCGACCTAGTGCGTGCCGAGGCCTTCATGCGCGAAGGCGCCTCGGTGTCGGTGCTGCTGGCCTTCGACCCCGCGCCGCGCGCCGAGGCGCTGCTGGCCTTCAGCGACGAGCCCAAGCCCGGGGCGGCCGAGGCCGTGGCCCGCCTGCGCGCGGCCGGCCTGCGCGTGGTGATGATCTCGGGCGACAACCCGGCGGCCGCACGCGCCGTGGCGCAACGGGTGGGCATCGACCCTGCCGACGTTCGGGCGCAGGTGCTGCCGGGCGACAAGGCGAAGGTCGTGGCCGAACTGAAGGATGGCGATCGCCATATCGTGGCGATGGTCGGCGACGGCGCCAACGACGCCCCCGCGCTGGCCGCGGCGGACGTGGGCATGGCGATGGCCAATGGCACCGACGTCGCGATGGAGGCCGCCGGCATCACGCTGATGCGTGGCGACCTGGCCCTGGTCGGCGATGCGCTGGACCTCTCACACCGCACCGTGCGCAAGATCCGGCAGAACCTGTTCTGGGCCTTCGCCTACAACGTGGTCGGCGTCCCTTTCGCGGCGCTGGGACTGCTCAGCCCCGTGGTGGCAGGGGCGGCGATGGCGGCGTCGAGCGTGAGCGTGATGGCCAACGCGTTGTTGCTGCGGCGCTGGAAGCCCAGGCGTTTGCTATCGAATTCATAGCTGCTCGCGCCCATCTCGCGGGCGCTGCGGGACTATTTTCCTTGAAAGCCGAGGACGCGCGGCGGAACGCGTCGGTGCTTGCCTCAGCGCTGTGGCGCGGGCTCGAGGCCCGCCTTGCGAATCGTCGGCGCCGCCTCGGCCGAGATGTAGTAGCGGATCAGTGCCTTCGCGCCCTCGGGGTTCTTCGCCGTCGTCGAGATGCCGGCCGAGAACACCGTCACCCGCTGCAGCGGCGGCGGCAGCACGCCGACGAAGTCCGCGCCCGGGATCGGGATCAGCTCGCTGACCTGCTGCAGCCCGAGGGCCGCATCGCCGCGCGCCACCACCGTGGCCACGCGCTCGCTCAGGATGCGCTTGCTCTTGGGCTTGACCTCGGCCTCGATGCCCAGGTTCTTGAGCATCTCGGTCTCGTAGTAGGTGCCGCTGGCACTGGCCGAGTAAGCGATCGACGGCGCCGCGAGCAGCGCGCGCTTCACCGCCTCGGGCGTGCTGATGTCGGGCCTGGGCGCGCCCTTCTTCACCGCGAAGCCGATCAGCGAATGCACGATGTCCACCTGGCTGCCGGGCACCACCTTGCCCTGCGCCACCAGCTGGTCGAGCGCCGAGCGCGCGAGGATCACCACGTCCACCGGTTCGTTGCGCGCCAGGCGGCTCGGGATCGAGTCGCTGGCGCCGCCCATCGAGGAGCCGTACACCGTCTTGACCTTGTAGCCGGTGCTGCGTTCGAAGCCGGGCTTGAGCTCGTCCGACGCGGCGGCAAAGCCTCCCGAGGTCATCATCACGATCTCGGGGTTGGCGGGTTTGGGGGGCATGCCCCCGCAGGCGGCGAGAAGGGCGGCGGTCGCGAGCGACAGGGCGGCGCGGCGGGTCCAGAGCAATCGGGTCATGGTCGGTCTCCTTGGGCGAATCGTTGGCAACGACGGATGGTTGCCGTCGACGGCGGTCAGGGCCATCGTAGGCACCGAAGCTGTCAGTCAGCCGACAGGGCGGGCAGTGTTATCCCGAAGGCGCGCCGGTGCCGGCCGCATGCGCTCATCGATCGGAGCCCGGTGCAGACCTCAGATCGCGCAGCGCGATGGCCAGCAGCAGCAGCGCGAGGCCCGCCGCCGTGTCACGTGCGGGTCGTGCCCACGAAGGTCAAACGATTGCCGAAGGGGTCGCGCACCGTCAGCTCGCGCGTGTCCCACGGCGTGGATTCGATGCCGGGGCGGGCGTAGCCGTACTGCCTGGCCGTCAGTTCGGCATGCAAGCCGTCGATGTCGTCGCAGGCGATGCGCAAGGCGGCGCCGGGGCAGGCATCGCCGTGGTGTTCGGACAGGTGCAGCACACAGGCGTCGCGCGACACCTGCAGGTACAGCGGCAGGGCGGGCTCGAAGCGATGCTCCCAATCGATCCTGAAGCCGAGGAAATCGACATAGAACTCGCGCGCCTTGGCCTCGTCGAAGATGCGCAGGATGGGGGTGACGGCATGCAGTGGCATGTGCGCTTTCTAACGCATCCGCACCCTGCCGAAGGTCGCGGCCGCCGCGGGGAGACGGCCGAGCCTCGTCAGCGTACGCCGTCCCGCGCCATCACCTCGTCGATCACGCTGCACATGCGGCCGAGTGTCCAGCCGGCCGGCGCGGCCAGCGGCTCGTCGGGAATGCGCAGACGCAGGGCATCCTCGGCCGCACAGACGAAATCGATGCGGCGGCCATTGCAGTCCAGGCCCAGTTCGCCGAAGCCGCTCTCGGGCCGGATCGCGTCGGGCGGGCACCGGAACTCCTGGGTGAGGATGCGGGCGAGGGTGTGGTAGGTCGGTGTGGTCACGGCGGGCCTCGGACGGGGTGTGGAAACGGGGCGCAAACCTTGTATGCCAGGTGCATGACACGCGGTGTAGTCCGCCTCCGCGTCGCACGGCCGGCCACTCGCGTTGGGCCCGGGGCGCTGACGCCCGCCTGACACCCCGCTTGTGGGGCCAAAGCCGCTCCTGCTAGTGTCGGGGCGGCGCGGACGCCGCCGCACAATGCCGGGCGCGTCCTTTTGTTCCCTCTCCGCTCGATTTCCTCTTATGCGAATCCTCCTGGTCGAAGACGATGCCGTGCTGCGCGACGTGATGCTGCGCAGCCTGGGCGATGCGGGGCACCGCGTGGACCTGGCCCAGAGCGTGGAAGACGCCGACCACCTGTGGCGGGTGCAGCCCTTCGACGTGGTGCTGCTGGACCTGAACCTGCCCGCGCGCTCGCAACCGGGCAGCGGCATGGGCAGCGGCCTGACGGTGCTGCGCCAGGCGCGAAGCCGCGGTGACCGCACGCCGGTGCTGGTGCTCACCGCACGCGACCGCACCGAGGAACGCATCGCCGGCCTCGACGCCGGCGCCGACGATTACCTGGGCAAGCCCTTCGACCTGGCCGAGGTGGAGGCCCGCCTGCGTGCGCTGGCCCGCCGCGCCCAGGGCACCGACGACGTGGCGTTGCTGGGCCAGCTCAAGCTGGACCGCAAGGCACGCCGCTTCTCGGTGGGCGGTGCGCCGCTGGACCTGCCCGCCCGCGAGTTCGAGGTGCTGTGGGAGCTGATGAGCCCGCCGGGCCATGCAGTGAGCAAGCGCACCCTGTCCGACAAGCTGTCCAACTTCGACGAGTCGCTGGGCGACAACGCGCTGGAGGCCTTCATCTCGCGCCTGCGCAAGAAGCTGGTCGGCAGCGGCGCCGCGATCCGCACGCTGCGCGGCATCGGCTACCTGCTGGAGGCGGAAGCGGCTTGAGCGGGCCGCACGCCGCAGCCCCGGGCGCCGCGCGGCGCACGTCGCCGTCGCTGCGCGCGCGGGTGCTGCGGCACGTGATGCTGCCGCTGGCGCTCACCTGGCTCGCCGGCACGGTGGTCACCTTCACGGTGGCGAGCTACTTCACCCAGCAAGCCTTCGACCGCGCCCTGCTCGACGACGCGTACTCGATCGCGTCCAACGTTCGGCCCAGTGCCGACGGCGAGGTGGCGCTGCAACTCACGCCGCGCGAGTTGACGGCCGCGCTCTTCGACCGCGCCGAGAAGGTGTATTTCGGCGTCCTGCGGCCCGACGGTCGGCAACTGGCCGGCACGCCGATGCCGGCGGTGGCGCTGGCGCCGGGCGAGGCCTTCCATTTCTCCGAGTTCGTCCTCGATGGCCACGACGTGCGGGCCGTGACGCTGCGCCACCCGGTGCAGGACCGTCCGGGGGACTACCGCGTGGTGGTGGCGCACACGACCGTCACGCGCGGCGCCCTGGCCGGCCGCGTGCTGCTCTTCGCGACGCTGCCGCAGGTGCTGCTGCTGGCGCTGCTGGCGGTGTGGCTGTGGCGCGGCATCGCGCGCGACCTGGCGCCGCTGGCGGCGCTGCAGACCACGCTGGCGCACCGCGACGCGAGCGATCTGTCGCCGGTGGCCGTGCCGCCCACCGCACGCGAGATCGAGCGCGTGGGCGAGGCGGTGAACGACCTGTTCGTGCGGCTGGACCGCAGCGTGCGCTCGCAGCGCGAGTTCGCGGGCAACGTCGCGCACGAACTGCGCACGCCACTGGCCGGCATCCGTGCGCTGGCCGACTACGGCCTGGCCAACCCCACGCCCGGTGTGTGGCGCGAGCAGCTGCAGCGCATTGCCGCGAGCGAGGCACGCGCCAGCCACCTGGTCGACCAGTTGCTGGCGCTGGCGTTGGCCGACGAGAGCGATGCCGTGCTGCAGCGCGAGCCGGTGCGCCTCGACGCGCTGGTGGGCGACACCGTGCTGCGCCACCTGGCCAAGGCCGATGCGCGCGGCGTCGACCTGGGCGCGCGCGGCCTGGACGAAGGCGAAGCCAGGGACTTCACCGTGCTGGCGGATGCGGGCCTGATCGAAGGCATCCTCGACAACCTGATCGACAACGCGCTGCGCTACGGCGGCAAGACCATCACGCTGGAGCTGGTCGCCACGCCCGCGCGCTGCACGCTGGCGGTGGTGGACGACGGGCCGGGCATCCCCGAGGCCGCCCAGCGCGATCTGATGCAGCGTTGGGCGCAAGGCCCCGACGGGCAGAAGCTCGGACAGGGCGCGGGACTCGGGCTGGCCATCGTGGCGCGCTATGCGCAGCTGCTGAAGGCGCCGCTCTCGCTGGCCACCGCCGGGCCGCAGGGCGGGCTGCGTGTGGAGCTGGTGTTCACCAAGGGTTGAGGCGGCGTGAACGGGGCGCCCATGCCCGTGCCCTCGCCTCACATGAGCATTGCTATGTTTTCGATAGCTGCTCGCGCCCGTCCCGCGGGCGCTGCGGCCCGATTTGGTCTGAAATCCGAGCGCCTCAGCCCGCCCCGCGCGGCGCCAGCATGATGATCGCCATGCCCGCCAGCGCCACGCCGGCGCCGACCACGTCCCAGCGCGTGGGCGCGATGCCGTCCACCGCCCACAGCCAGCCCAGCGCCACCGCGATGTAGACGCCGCCGTAGGCCGCGTACACGCGCCCCGCCGCCTGCGGGTGCAGCGTGAGCAGCCAGGCGAAGAGCGCAAGGCTCAACGCGGCCGGCACCAGCAGCCACACCGGGCCGCCCTTGCGCAGCCACAGCCAGGGCAGGTAGCAGCCCACGATCTCGGCTACGGCGGTGGCGACGAACAGCAGCAGGGTGCCGCCGAAGCGGAGCAGGGCATCGTTCATGGAGGCAATGATCGCAGTGCGTCGGCGGTGCATTGCCGGACGTCGACGGCCAAGGCCACGTCGGCTACGCCTCGCCAGGTGCCCAGTCGGGGCTGAAGCCGCCAAGCGCCGGGTGGTACATCTCGTCGCCGCTGTGCTGGGTGAACTCGACGTTGAGCCGGTCTTCGCGCAGGCCCAGCAGCTCGATGCAGTGGGCACACAGGGCCTTCGCGACGTCCATGCGCAGTTCGGCCGGGCGGCCGGCGCGGATGTCGAGCATGAGGATGGCAACCTGGACCGGCGGCTCGCCTTCGGTGGCAATGCGCCACAGCCCGCCGTCGCCCAGTTCGCGCACGGCCACGGTGATGCGGCGGATGTCGACCGACATCATCCGCGCATAGGTCCGGCTCATGGCATCGGCCAGGCGCTGCTTGGTGGCGGCCGGGTAGGGGCCGGCGACGTCGAGCTGCAGGTAGGGCATGGGCGGGTCTCCATGGAGCGCTGCGCGGCGCGATCCGCGATGTTGCTATTGAATTAATAGCTGCTTGCGCAGGCTGGGCGGGCGTTGCAGGCCTATTTGGCTTGGAACGCCCGCGTGCCGATGCGGTGCTCAGTCCAGCGTCGGGTAGTCGGTGTAGCCCTTCTCGCCGCCACCGTAGAGGGTGGCCTTGTCGACCTCGTTCCACGGCGCGCCCTCGCGGATGCGGCGCACCAGGTCGGGGTTGGCGATGAAGGGCTTGCCGAAGGCGATCAGGTCGTCGCCTTCCTTCACGGCGATTTCGGCCATGGGCAGGTCGTAGCCGTTGTTCACCATCCAGGCCGCGCGGCCGCCGGCCTCGCGGTAGGCCTGCTTGAGCGCGTCGTAGTCGAAGGGGCGGTCGGGGATCTCGCGCGGGCCGCCGGTCGCGCCTTCGATGATGTGGATGTACGCCAGGCCGAGCTGCGCCAGCTGCTTGACCACGTACTCGAAGAGCGGCTGCGGGGCGCTGTCGACCACGTCGTTGGCGGGCGTGACGGGCGACAGTCGGATACCGACCTTGCCATGGCCCACGGCGTCGGCCACGGCGCGCGTGACCTCCAGCAGCAGGCGCGCGCGGTTCTCGATCGAGCCGCCGTAGTCGTCGGTGCGGTGGTTGCTGCCGTCCTTGAGGAACTGGTCGAGCAGGTAGCCGTTGGCGCCGTGGATCTCGACGCCGTCGAAGCCGGCCGTCTCGACCGCGTTGCGTGCGGCGGCGGCGTAGGTGTGGACGATGCCGGGCAGCTCGGTGACCTTCAGCGCACGGGGATGCGACGTCTCGACGAAGGTCGGCACGCCGTCCTTGATGAGCACGGTCTTGGTCTTGGCCGTGATGGCCGACGGCGCGACGGGTGCGCCGCCGTCGGGCTGCAGCTCGGTGTGCGACACGCGGCCGACGTGCCACAGCTGCGTGACGATCTTGCCGCCCTTGGCGTGCACGGCACCGGTGACCTTCTTCCAGCCGTCGAGCTGTTCGGTGCCGTACAGGCCCGGCACGTCGGCATAACCCTGGCCCTGGTGGCTGATGGCGGTGGCCTCGGTGATGAGCAGGCCCGCATCGGCGCGCTGCGCGTAGTAAGTGGCGGTGATGTCGCGCGGGATCGCATTGGGCGAGCGGTTGCGCGTGAGCGGCGCCATCACGATGCGGTTCTTCAGGTGCAGGTCGCCGGCCTGGACCGGGTCGAAAAGGGTTGGCATGGGCGTGAAGCCTTTCTTCGCTGAGGTTGTTGTGAGTCTTGGGGCGACCCGGCACGCATGCGAGGCGCCGGGACCCTCCGCCGCGCAGCGTACGCCAGCCTGCGCGGCCTTGCGGCAGCGGGGTTGACGTTTTGTTGCTAGGCAACCCCCGACGAGCGGCCCGTGCGCCTGCAGCGCAGAATGCGCCGACCCATGAGCACCGCATCCGATCCTTCCGCCGTTGCGCCCGCCTCCGCCGCGAGGTCCGTGCTGCTGGCGCTTGGCCTGTCGATGGGCGCGGCGGTGTCGCTGGGCATCACGCGCTTCGCCTACGGCCTGCTGCTGCCGCCGATGCGTGACGACCTGGGCTGGAGCTACGCGCTCGCGGGTGGCATGAACACTGCGAACGCGCTGGGCTATCTGCTGGGGGCGCTGTGCACGCCGACGCTGATGCGACGCTGGGGTGCGGGGCGCTTGCTCGTTGCCGGCGCGGTGTTGGCCAGCGTGTTCATGGCCGCCAGCGGCTTCTTCACCGGCGCCCCGGCCTTGCTCCTGCAGCGCCTGCTCGCGGGCGTCGCGAGTGCGTGGGTGTTCGTGGCCGGGGGTCTGCTGGCCGCGCAACTGGCGGCGAAGCATCCCGCCCAGTCGGGCTTTCTGCTGGGGCTGTACTACGGCGGCACCGGGCTGGGCATCGTGGTGTCGGCGCTGGGCGTGCCGCCGCTGCTGGCGGCGGCGCGCGACGTGGCGCACGGCTGGGCCTGGGCCTGGTGGGGCATGGCGGCGCTGTGCCTGGCGGCCACGGCGGTGCTGGTCTGG
>JAFEEH010000020.1 GCA_018241185.1 Pseudomonadota bacterium
GGTGCCGCGCTGCTCCACCGCGCCGCTGCCGCTGATGGCGCCGGCGAAAGTGGTCGCATCGCTGCGGTTGAAGGCCAGCGTGCCGTTGTTGGCCACGTCGCCGGTGATCGAACCGCTGGTGCCGCCGTCGCCCAGCTGCAACGTGCCGGCGGCGATGGTGGTGCCGCCGGTGTAGCTGTTGTTGCCGGTCAGCGTGGTCGTGCCCGCGCCGCGCTGCTCGAGCGCGCCGCTGCCGCTGATGGTGCCGGCGAACGTCACCGCATCGCTGCGGTCGAAGGCCAGCGTGGCGTTGTTGGTCACGTCGCCGGTGATCGAACCCGTGGTGCCGCCATTGCCCAGCGAGAGCGTGCCGGCCGTGAGGGTGGTGCCGCCGCTGTAGGTGTTGTCGGCCGTGAGCGCCAGCGTGCCGTCGCCGGTCTTGTTCAGCGCGCCCGCGCCGCCGATCGCGCCGTTGGCGGTCAGGGTGGTGCCGGCATCGGTGTTCAGCGTGCCCCCGGCGTTGCCCAGGGTGATGGCGCGGGCCGTGGCGATGTCGGCCGTGGTCTGCAGCGCGCCGCCGTCCAGGGTCAGCGCACCGGCGCTGTCACCCAGGCTGGCGTCGGCAGCGATGCGCAGCGCACCGCCCGTGACCTGCCAGGGCGTGACGGCCGTGGTGCTGCCGCTCAGCGTCCAGGTGCTGCTGCCGGTCTTCTCGTAGCCGGTGAAGTTGCGGTATTGCGCGGCGGCGCCGATGGCCGAAGCGTCGAAGCTGCCGTCGGCCGCGCCGGTCAGCGCGAGCGTGTCGCCACCCGACGCTGTGGCCACCACGTTGCCGGTGATGACCGAGGTGTTCAGCAGCTCGAGCCGGTTGCCGCCGCCCGTGAAGCGGATCGCGTCGGCGCGCACGCCCCCCACGGCCGACAGGCCGCCGCTGAGCGTGCCGCTGTTGATGACCGTGGCGTTGCCGGTGGCCGTGAGGCCCACGCCGCCCGCGCCGCCGGTGCCCCGCGTGCCGCCGTTGCCGCCGGTGACCGTGCCGCTGTTGTCCAGCACGGCAGCGGCCGTCAGGGCCACACCGGTGCCGCCGGCAGCGCCGTTGCCTGCGCTGCCCAAGGCCGAGGTGCCGCCGTTGCCGCCGTTGCCGCCGGCGATTCGCCCGGTGTTCTGGATGGCCGCGCCCGCCGCGCTGCTGGTCAGCCCCGCGCCGCCCGCACCGGCGCCGCCGCCGTTGCCGAAGAGGCCGGAGCCGCCGCTGCCGCCCTGTCCGCCCGTGAGCGTGCCGGCGTTGGTGACGCCCGTGGCCGTGCCGGTCAGCGCAAGTGCCACGCCGCCGACACCGCCGGTGCCGCCGGTGCCGAGGTTGTCTGCACCATCGGCGCCCGCCGTACCGCGGATGCTGGCCGTCGTTGCGCCGAGCGCCAGCGACCCGCCGGTCACCGTCGCGCCGCCCGTCAGGGCGACCGCACCGGCCAGCGACAGCGCGCCCGCGCCGTCCTTGCGCAGGCTGCCGCTGCCGCTGAGGGCATTGGCCATCGTGGCGTCGCTGGCCTGGTTGATCACCAGCGCTGCGTTGTCGACGATGGCGCCGCTGCCGAAGCTCGTGGCCGTGCCCACCAGCGTGCCATTGGTGATGGTCGTGCCGCCCGTGTAGGTGTTCACGTCCGCCAGCGTGGTGGTACCGCCGCCGATCTGGCGCACCGCGCCGCTGCCCGAGATCGTGCTGCCCGTGAAGTCGACGGCGTTGGCGCGGTTGATGGCCAGCGTGCCGTTGTTGACGACATCGCCGGTGATCGAGCCGGTATTGCCCCCGCTGCCCAGTTGCAGCGTGCCGGCGGTGATGGTGGTGCCGCCGGTGTAGCTGTTGGTCGCGGTCAGCACGGTGGTGCCGGTGCCTGCCTGCGTCAGCGAGCCCGTGCCGCTGACGGCGTTGGCCACCGTCGCGGTGTTGCTGCGGTTGAAGACCAGCGCGGCGTTGTTGACGACGCTGCCGGTGCCCAGGCTGCCCGTGGTGCCGCCGTTGCCCACCTGCAGCGTGCCCGCGCTGATGACGGTGCCGCCGCTGTAGCTGTTGTTGCCGGTGAGCACCGTCGTGCCTGTGCCCTGCTGCACCACGCGACCGCCGCCGCTGAGGGTGCCGCCGAGCGTGGTCGTGTTGCTGCGGTCGATCGCCAGCGTGGCGCCGCTGGAGATGGCGACGGCACCCGTGATCGAGCCCGTGGTGCCGCCGGCGCCCAGCTGCAGCGTGCCGCCCGTGATCGAGGTGCCGCCGCTGTAGTTGTTGGTGCCGGTGAGCACCAGCGTGCCACCGTTGTTCTTGATGAGTTCGCCGCTGCCGGTGACAGCGCCGCCCAGCGTCAGCGTCGTGCCGGTCGCGGTGGCGAAGCGCCCGTCGTTGTTGCCCAGCGTGACGTTGCGCGTGCTGTTCACGTCGGCCGTCGTCTGCAGCGTGCCGCCGTTGAGCGTGAGAGCGCCTGTGGACGCACCCAGGCTGGCGTCGTTGCTGATGGACAGCGTGCCGCCCGTCACCGACCACGGCGTCAGCGCGGTGGTGGTGCCGGTCAGCGTCCAGGTGCCGCCCGTGACGCCGTAGCCTGCGAAGTTCTGGTACTGGCTGCCGATCAGGCCGACGTTGAAGCCCGCGCTGCCGTTGTTGGTGCTGCCCAGGCGCAGTTGGTCGCTGCCGCCGGCGACGGCCACGACATTGCCGTTCACGGTCGAGCCGGTGTTCAGCGTCAGGGTGTTGGTGCCGCCGGTGAAGACGATGGCGTTGGCACGCGCGCCGGTGCCGCCGTTGGCCAGGCCGCCGCTGATGGTGCCGCTGTTGGTGACGCTCAGGTTGCTACCGGTGATGCCGACGCCGCCGGCGCCTCCGGCACCATTGCCGTAGCCGCCGACCCCGCCCGTGCCGCCGTTGCCGCCCACGATCGTGCCGGTGTTGTTGAGCGTTGTCCCGCTCGCCAGGCGAGCGCCTGCACCACCGTCGCCGCCATTGCCGCCATAGCCCCCAGGTGCTGCGCCGCCGTTGCCGCCCGCGCCGCCGGCCACGGTGCCGTTGTTCGTGAGCGTGCGATTGGTCGTGGACATGATGACGCCGACGCCCCCTTCACCGCCCCCGCCGCCGCCGCCCCAGTTGATGGCGTCGTTGGTGGCTTGGCCGCCCTGCCCACCCGCGCCGCCGCGCACCGAGACGCCGTTGCCCACCGTGAGGTTGGCCTGACCGGAACGCACATAGCCCGCACCGCCGCCGCCACCACCGCCCGCGCCGCCGTCGATGAATCCCAGGAAATCGACCGTGGGACCTTGCCCGGTGCCGCCGTTGCCACCCGTCAGATTGGTATTCAGCGTATTGGAGGTCGACGAGTTCGATGAGCCCGCGCGTGCACCGCCCGCACCACCCGCGCCTCCATGGCCGCCGGCACCGCCGACATTGCCGTTGCCGTCGGAGCCCATGGCACCGCCGCCCCCGCCGCCGCCGGGCCAGCCGTTGCCCAATTGCACATTGGTACCAATCGTGCCGCCAGGATTCTGTGAGGTCCCGCCAGCGCCCCCGGATGCGTAGTTGTTGAAGCTGTTCCCGCCGCGTCCACCGTCGGCCAGGGCCCACGGGCTGCCGACGAGGGTGATCGTCAACATGCAAGCGTGCACCAATGCCTTGAGGCGCCATTGCGGGCCGGCGGCAGGCGCGTCGACGGTCGTGGACGCGCCACCGCGGCAGCTCGCCACTTCAGGCACCACCTGGGCCATTCCCAAGGCATGGTTGAAGACGACACGGTGGATTCGATTCATGACAGCGGTCTCTTTTGTGAACTAAAGATACATATGTTAACGAAATGTGTAGTTAAGTTGAAAAAATTGCTACGAAGTAGTTATCTGGCTGACAGTTTCAGACCGTGGAGCGGGTCCGATGCGTGCACCGATGCACGCACGAGACCCTGGAATGCGGCACCTAGAATTCCGCCATGGCTTTCATCGACCAGTTGCGCGCGGCAGAGCGCCAGAACCGTTCCCTGCTGTGCGTGGGCCTCGACCCGGAGCCGTCGCGCTTTCCGGCGACGTTAAAAGGTGATGCATCCAAGATCTACGACTTTTGCGCGCAGATCGTGGAAGCGACGGCCGACTGCACGATCGCGTTCAAACCCCAGATCGCCTATTTCGCCGCGCACCGCGCCGAACTGCAGCTCGAAAAGCTCATCGCGCACATCCGTGCGGTGGCTCCCGCGGTGCCGGTCATCCTCGATGCCAAGCGGGGCGACATCGGCTCCACCGCCGAGCAGTACGCGATCGAGGCCTTCGAGCGCTATGGCGCCGACGCGGTGACGCTGTCGCCGTTCATGGGCTTCGATTCCGTCTCGCCGTACCTGCAGTACCAGGACAAGGGCGCCTTTCTCCTGTGCCGCACCAGCAACCCCGGGGGCGACGACCTGCAGTCGCAGCGGCTGGGCAGCGTCGCCGGCGAGCCGCTGCTGTACGAGCACGTGGCGCGGCTCGCGCAGGGGCCGTGGAACCTCAATGGCCAACTGGGCCTGGTGGTCGGCGCCACCTACCCGGAAGAGATCGAGCGCGTGCGGGTGCTGGCGCCCACGGCGCCGCTGCTGATCCCCGGCGTCGGCGCACAGGGCGGCGACGCGGTGGCGACGGTCCGCGCCGGCTGGCGGCCCGACGCGCCGATCGTGGTCAATTCTTCGCGCGCGATCTGCTACGCCTCTTCGGGCGATGACTTTGCCGCTGCGGCACGGCGCGAAGCGCTGCGTACCCGCGACCTGCTCGAGGCAGCCAAACCCTGACACAGCCTGCGTGCCAGCGGGCCCGCGTTTCCGTCACCGCGTGACGCGAAACTGACAGAAAAGTCACAAATTGACGGCGAATCTGCCGTTCACGCCCTCCTACAGTCCGTTCGCCCTCGCCGGCCGTGGGCACGTCGTTTGCCTGCGGCAGGCGTGGAAGAAGAGCCAGAACGAACGAGGCGGCCGACGCTGCCGGAGCGAGGGATTCCATGATCGACGAGGACATCGAGGGCGGCCACGCCGTGGCCGTGGCAGGGGCGCAGCCGCCTGAGCCGGCGCGCGCCGACGCGCAGGCGCCGAGCCGCCGCCTGGCGCCGTTCGGCATCACGCTGACGGCGGCGGCCGTTTTGGCCGCCTGCGGTGGAGGTGGTGGAGGTGGGGGCGGCGGTGGCCTGCTGGGGCTCGGCGGCTCCGGCTCCGGCAGCGGAACAGGAACAGGCACGGGCTCGGGCAGTGGCACCTCGGCGCCCGCCGCCGGGTCGCTGACGCCGCTCGCCGAAACACCGACCGCCGCGACCTACCTCTACCCCGAAGCCAAGAGCGATGCCGAGGCCGCGCGCTTCCTGCTGCAGGCGCAGTTCTCCGCCTCGCCGGAAGAGATCGCCGCCGTGCGGGCCAAGGGCTACCTGCCCTGGCTCGGCGAGCAGTTCGACGCGCCGGCCGGGCAACGCGCCTGGGCCTGGCTGGAGACGCTGCCCTACGCCACCACATCCAACACGCTCGACCTCGACGCGATGGTGTGGAAGCAGCTCATCACAGCGCCGGACGCACTGCGCCAGCGCGTCGCGCTGGCCTTCTCCGAGATCTTCGTCGTCTCGGGCAACGACATCGGCTCCAACTGGCCGGTGCACATGATGGCCCAGTACTGGGACGTGCTGGTCGCCGGCGCCACGACCAACTTCCGCAAGCTGATCGAGGACATCACGCTCAACCCGGCGATGGGGTTCTACCTCAACACCAAGGGCAACCAGAAGGAGAACGCCTCCACCGGCCGGCAGCCCGACGAGAACTACGCACGCGAGGTCATGCAGCTCATGACCATCGGCCTGGTGCAGCTCAACGCCGACGGCAGCGTGAAGACCGACGGCGCCGGCAAGCCGCTGGACAGCTACACGCAGGACGACGTCACCAACCTGGCACGCGTCTTCACCGGCTACGACCTCGACATCAAGACCGCCGAGCGCAACACCGTGACGCCGCCGGGCGCGAGCTACACCATCGAGAGCAATGCGTGGACGCAGCGGCCGATGGCACTCACCGCCTCGCGCCATTCGACCCTGGCGGCCACCTTCCTGGGCACCGCCATCCCCGCCGGCACGCCGGGCGACCAGGCCTTGAAGACCGCGCTCGATGCGCTGGTCGCGCACCCCAACACCGCACCCTTCGTCAGCCGCCAGCTCATCCAGCGCCTGGTGACCAGCAACCCCTCGCCCGCCTACGTGAAGCGCGTCGCCGACGTGTTCGCGAACAACGGCGCCGGCGTGCGCGGCGACATGAAGAGCGTGATCGCCGCGATCCTGCTGGACAACGAGGCGCGCAGCCCCGCGGGCCTGGCCAGCGCCGACTTCGGCCACGTGCGCGAGCCGATGGTGCGCTTCGTGCAGTGGGCCCGCACCTGCGGCGTCGCGTCCGCGGCCGGCACCTGGCGCATCGGCAACCTTTCGGATCCTTCGAGCCGGCTGGGCCAGAGCCCGCTGCGCTCGCCCTCGGTCTTCAACTTCTACCGGCCCGGCTACGTGCCGCCCTCCACGGCGATCGCCGCCAAAGGCATGGTGGCCCCGGAGTTCCAGATCGTCACGGAGACCTCGGTCGGCGGCTACATCAACTTCCTCGGCGGCATCCTGCAGAACGGCTTCAACAGCAAGGACGTGGTCGCGGCCTATGCGAGCGAGAAGGCGCTGGTGCTCGACCCCGTCGCGCTGGTCGATCGCCTGGCGCTGCTGTTCACCGCCAACCAGTTGTCGGCGGCGACCAAGGCGCTGATCGTCGACGCACTGAGCGAGCCGGCGGTCACGGCCACGAGCACCGATGTCGTGAAGCTCAACCGCATCACCGCCGCAGTCATGCTGGTCATGGCCTGCCCCGAATACCTCGTCCAGAAGTGAAGGCCCGGAGACGACCATGCACCTGATCGAATCCGACGCCCGCCACAGCCGCCGCGCCTTCCTGCGCCGCATGGGCCACCTCGGCATCGCCGGCAGCGCGGCGCCGTGGGCGCTGAGCCTGGCCGGCATGGGCGAGGCCGCCGCGCAGACCGCCACCGACTACAAGGCGCTGGTCTGCGTCTTCCTCTACGGCGGCAACGACTATGCCAACACCGTCGTCACCTACGACGACCCCAGCTACAACGCCTACTCGACGATCCGCGGCGGCGGCGCCAACCAGACGGCCGGCGGCATCGCCATCGCCAAGGCCGACCTCACGCCCACGCTGCTGAACCCGACCGTCGCCCTGCCGGGCAGCCGGCAGTACGCCTTCCACCCGGCCATGACCGGGTTGGCCAGCCTCTTCGATGCCGGGCAGGCGGCGGTGCAGCTCAACGTCGGCCCGCTGGTGGTGCCGCTCACGCGTTCGCAATACGCCAGCAGCAACCGCGCCCTGTACCCGATCCCGCCCAAGCTCTTCTCGCACAACGACCAGCAGTCGACCTGGCAGTCCTCCTCGCCCGAGGGCTCGACCATCGGCTGGGGCGGCAACATCGGCGACGAGGTGCTGAGCCAGAACGGCAATGCGCTGTTCACCTGCATCTCGGTGGCGGGTAACGCGGTCTTCCTCTCGGGCGACAACACGCTGTGCTACCAGGTGGGCACGGGCGGCGCGGTGTCGATCAACTCGGTGCGCAGCGGCGGCTCGACCTTCGGCTCGCGCAAGGTCAATGCGGCGATGAACGCGCTGGTGCAGCAGGCCCGCACCCACACGCTCGAGAACGAATACAACCGCGTCACGGCGCGGGCCATCGGCGCGGCCGACACCGTCAACGGCGCCATCGGCAGTGGCTACCCCACCGGCACCTTCCCGGCCAACAACGGGCTGGCCAGCCAGCTCGCCATGGTCGCGCGGCTGATCCGCGGGCGCAGCACGCTGGGGGCCAAGCGGCAGGTGTTCTTCGTGTCGATGGGCGGCTTCGATCTGCACGACAACCTGATCGCCAACCAGGTCGGCCTGATGCGCAACCTCTCCGACGCCCTCAAGGCCTTCCAGGCCGAGATGGTGGTGCAGGGCCTGGACCAGAACGTCACCAGCTTCACCGCGTCGGACTTCGGCCGCACGCTGGCCAGCAACGGCGACGGCACCGACCACGGCTGGGGCAGCCACCACGTCGTGGTGGGCGGCGCGGTGAAGGGCAAGGCGATCTACGGCGTCGCGCCGCCGGTGAGCATCGGCAACACCAACGGCGACATCGACCAGTGGCATGTCGGCCAGGGGCGGCTGATCCCGAGCACCTCGGTCGACCAGTACGCCGCCACGCTGGCCAGGTGGTTCGGTGTGTCCGACGCCGACCAGTTGCGCATCCTGCCCAACCTGAAGAACTTCGGCGGCAACGCCAACGGCATCGCGTACCCGCGCGACGTGGGCTTCATGAAGGCCTGACGGCGCGCAGCGGCACGTGTATCTTGCGGGCATGCCAGCCCTTCTTGCCGACTTTCCGCTGTCGCTGCTCCTGGCCTTCGCGGCGGCCAGCATCGTGTTGGCCGTGACGCCGGGGCCTGGCGTGCTCTATGTCGTGACCCAGACGCTGGCGCAGGGGCGGGCGGCTGGCCTCGCCTCGGTGGCCGGCGTGGCGCTGGGCAATTTCGGCAATGCGGTAGGCGCCTCGCTGGGGCTGGCGGCGTTGTTCGCGGTGTCGGCGCTGGCCTTCACGGTCGTCAAGCTGGGGGGTGCCGCATACCTGATCTGGCTGGGCGTCAGGGCGCTGCTGCCGTCGCGCACCGATGTACGGGCACCCGCTGTCCGGGGCCTGGCCGCGCCGCCACGGCGCCTGTTCCGCGACGGGCTGGTGGTGGCGCTGCTCAACCCCAAGACGGCGCTCTTCTTCGCTGCCTTCCTGCCGCAGTTCATGCAGCCGGGCCATTCGGTCATCGCGCAGAGCGTGGGTTTCGGCGCCGCCTTCGTCGCCATCGCCGCCTGCACGGACAGTGCCTACGTGCTGGCGGCCAGTCGGCTGAAGCCGATGTTGGCGCAACTGCGCGGCGCGATGGGCTACGGCCGCTGGGCCACGGCGGTGGCCTTCATCGGGTTGGGCGTGTACACCGCGCTGTCGGGCGGCAGGCAGGGCGCCAGGTAAGGCGCGCGGTCGCCCCGCTTGCTCCTGTTTTGATAGCTGCCTGCGCACGCCTGGCGGGCGCTGCAGGCACTTTTTACTTGAAGGTGTGGTTCAGCCGGTGCGTGCGCCCAGCCGCTGCGAGATCTCGCCGGCGCAGGCCTTGAGCGCCCGCGCCGTCGTGCCGTCCCAGCGGCTGTCGAAGATGCCGGCGGGGCCGATGGCCGTGACGGCCAGCACGATCGCGCCCGTGTGATCGAACACCGGCGCGGACATGGCGCTCACGCCCGGCACGATCTCGCCCTCGGAGCGGCTCACGCCATGCTGGCGCACTTCCGCCAACTGCACCTCGAAGGCCGTCCACGTGGGCAGCGGCTGCGGCGGCGGCATGCCGGGCAGGGCGCGCTCGGCCGCCTCCTTGGGCACGCGGCGGCGCTCGGCCTCCAGCAGCGCCCGCACCGTGTCGGCCGGCAGCCAGGCGCCGAAGAGCCGGCCCGAGGCCGTGTTGGCGAGCGAGAACACCGTGCCGTGCCGCATGTTCACGTGCACGGGCGAGGGCGCCTCGGCCAGGCGCACGATGGTCGCGCCCCGGTCGCCCCAGACGGCGATCGCCACTGTGTGGCCGACCTCGCGCGCCAGGCCGGCCAGCAGCGGCGTGGCCACGTGCACCGGGTCGGCCTGCTGCAGCCCGATCAGCCCCAGTTGCAGCGCCAGCGGCCCGAGCCGATAGTGGCCGCTGCTGCGGTCCTGCTCGACCAGCCCCAGGCGGCCGAAGCTCACCATGTACGGGTGCGCCTTGGCGGCCGTCATGTCGGCATCGCGCGCCAGGTCCTTGAGGGCCATCGGCCGGCCGTGGTGGACCAGCGCCTTGAGCAGCTGGCCCCCGACCTCGATGCTCTGGATGCCGCGCTGCGTGCGGTCGCCCTCGGCCTCGTCGGGTCGGGCGGGCAGGGTGGCAGGGGATTCGTTCATGGTGAATGGATTAGACAACGGCAGCCTGTCCGCATTACACTGCCCAAAATTCGTCGAACGCAAATTGATTTGTCTAAAACAAATCAATAACACAGCCCCACCGACCCCCAGGAGACAGCACGATGACCCAGACCAAAGCCTTCGCCAGCCAGGCCGACCTCGAAGAGAAGAAGGTCACCTTCAGCCAGATTTCCGAGCACGCCTGGGCCTACACGGCCGAGGGCGACCCCAACACCGGGATCATCATCGGCGACGACGCCGTGCTGGTGGCCGACACGCAGGCCACGCCCGCCATGGCGGCCGACGTGATCCGCCGCATCCGCGAGGTGACCGACAAGCCCATCAAGTACGTCGTGCTCACGCACTACCACGCGGTGCGCGTGCTGGGCGCCAGCGCCTACGGGGCGCAGCAGATCCTCGCCAGCCAGGACACCTACGACCTCATCGTCGAGCGCGGCGAAGCCGACAAGGCCAGCGAGATCGGCCGCTTCCCGCGCCTGTTCGCGGGCGTGGAAACCGTGCCGCCGGGCATGACCTGGCCCACCATGACCTTCACCGGCAAGATGACTGTGTGGCTGGGCAAGCTGGAGGTGCAGCTGCTGCAACTGGGCCGCGGCCACACCAAGGGCGACACGGTCGTCTGGCTGCCGGGCGAGAAGGCACTGCTCTCGGGCGACCTGGTCGAGTTCGGCGCCACGCCCTATGCCGGCGACGCCTACTTCCAGGACTGGCCGAAGACGCTGGACAACATTGCCGCGTTGCAGCCCAAGGCGCTGGTGCCTGGCCGCGGCGCCGCGCTCACCACGCCGGCCGACGTGGCCAAGGGCCTGGCCGAGACGCGCGCCTTCATCGCCGACGTGTGGACGAACGTGAGCGCCGGCGCACGTGCCGGCAAGGACCTCAACACCGTTTACCGCGAGACCTACGAGAAGCTCAAGCCCACCTACGGCCAGTGGGTCATCTTTGACCACTGCATGCCCTTCGACGTGACGCGCTGCTACGACGAGGCCACGCAGTACGCCGACCCGCGCGTGTGGACCGCCGAGCGCGACATCGAGATGTGGAAGGCGCTGGAAAACCAGTAAGCGCACCTGCTCCCATCCCCGCAGAGGGACCGAGCACGACACGAGAACCGGCACGGAGACAACACGTGATCGACTACCAGAGCCTGCGCTTCGACTACCGCCGCCATCCCGAACAGGACGCGGTCACGCCCGCGCGCCACCCCGTGGTCGTGGTCGGTGCCGGCCCCGTGGGGCTCGCGCTCGCCATCGACCTGGCGCAGCGCGAGGTGCCCGTGCTGCTGCTGGACAACGACTGCCAGCTCTCCACCGGCTCGCGCGCCATCTGCTTCGCCAAGCGTACGCTGGAGATCTTCGACCGCCTCGGCTGCGGCCAGCGCATGGTCGACACGGGCGTGTCCTGGAACATCGGCAAGGTGTACTTCGGCAGCGAGCAGGTCTACCGCTTCGATCTGCTGCCCGAACCCGGCCACCAGCGCCCGGCCTTCATCAACCTGCAGCAGTACTACGTCGAGGGCTACCTCAACGAGCGCGTGGCCGAACTGCCGAACATCGCCGTGCGCTGGTCCAACAAGGTGATCGGTATCGAGCAGCAGGGCGACGGCGCGCTGCTCACCATCGAGACGCCCGAGGGCCACTACCAGCTCGCGGCCGACTGGGTCGCCGCCTGCGACGGCTCGCGCTCGCCGATGCGGCAGATGCTGGGGCAGGAAGCCACCGGCCGTGTGTTCCGCGACCGCTTCCTCATCGCCGACATCCGGCTCGACGGCGGCGACGACGCCTTGCCGACCGAGCGCAGGTTCTGGTTCGACCCGCCCTTCCATCCCGGCCAGAGCGTGCTGATGCACCGCCAGGCCGGCGGCGTGTGGCGGCTGGACTTCCAGCTCGGCTGGGACGCCGACCCGCAGGCCGAGCGCCAGCCCGAGCGCATCGCACCGCGCGTGCGCGCAGTGCTCGACAGCATCGGCCAGGCGGGGCAGGGCTTTCGCATCGAGTGGGCCAGTGTCTACACCTTCGCCTGCCAGCGCATGGCGAGCTTCCGCCATGGGCGCGTGCTCTTCGCGGGGGACTCGGCGCATGGCGTGTCGCCCTTCGGCGCGCGCGGCGCCAACTCGGGCGTGCAGGACGCCGACAACCTCGCCTGGAAGCTGGCCGCCGTGGTGCATGGCGAGGTCGAGGGCGAGGCCGCTGAAGCGCTCATCGACAGCTACGCCCGCGAACGCGAGTACGCGGCCGACGAGAACATCCTGAACTCGACCCGCGCCACTGACTTCATCACGCCCAAGAGCGCCGTGAGCCGCGTGTTTCGCGACGCGGTGCTGGCGCTGTCGCGCGAGCATGCCTTCGCGCGCACGCTGGTCAACAGCGGTCGGCTGTCGGTGCCGGCGGTGCTGCGCGATTCGGCACTGAACACGCCCGACGCCGATGCGGACTTCGGCCCCGCCATGGCGCCGGGCGCCGCGGCGGCCGACGCGCCGGTGGTGGATGCGTCGGGCCGCCGCGACTGGCTCCTGCGCCGCTGCACCGGCGCGCGCTTCACGGCGCTGGTGTTCGGCGACGGACCGGCCGCGGAGCGCAGCCTGCAGGCCCTGGCCGACGCCGGCGAGCCGATCGACGTCGTGCGCGTGCCGGGCGGCGAGGGCGGCGCCCTGGCCGCCGCGCGCTACGGTGCGCGCGACGGCACCACCTACCTGCTGCGGCCCGACCAGCACGTATGCGCGCGCTGGCGCGCCCCGAGCGCGGACGCCGTGCGCGCCGCCCGCCGCCGCGCGCTGGGCCAGTTCGCCGCGCAGGAGGCCCTGGCATGAAC
>JAFEEH010000210.1 GCA_018241185.1 Pseudomonadota bacterium
CGGCCGTGTAGTGCACCTTGAGCCAGCCCGTGTGGTAGGCCAGCAGCGAGTAGGCGGCGGCGTGCGACTTGTTGAAGCCGTAGCCCGCGAACTTCTCCATCAGGTCGAAGATCTCGTCGGCCTTCTGCTGCGGGATGCCGTGCGTGGCGAGCGCACCGGCGCGGAACTTCTCGCGGTGCTCGGCCATTTCCTCGGCCTTCTTCTTGCCCATGGCGCGGCGCAGCAGGTCGGCGCCGCCCAGCGAATAGCCACCCAGGATCTGCGCGGTCTGCATCACCTGCTCCTGGTAGACCATGATCCCGTAGGTCTCGCTGAGCATCTCCGCCACCGCCGGGTGCGGGTACTCGACCTCCTCGCGGCCGTGCTTGCGCGCCACGAAGCTGGGGATCAGGTCCATCGGGCCCGGGCGGTACAGCGCGTTCAGCGCGATCAGGTCCTCCAGCCGCGTCGGCCGCGCGTCCTTGAGCATGCCCTGCATGCCGCGCGATTCGAACTGGAACACGGCCTCGGTCTTGCCGTCGGAGAAGAGCTTGTAGGTCGCCCGGTCGTCCAGCGGGATGTTCTCGTAGGCGAATCCCTCCTGCCCCTTGTGCCGCCTGACGATGAACTCGCGCGCGATCTCCAGGATGGTGAGCGTGGCCAGCCCCAGAAAGTCGAACTTGACCAGGCCGATGGCCTCCACGTCGTCCTTGTCGTACTGGCTCACGGCCGAGTCGCTGCCCGGCTGCTGGTAGAGCGGGCAGAAGTCGGTGAGCTTGCCCGGTGCGATCAGCACGCCGCCGGCGTGCATGCCGATGTTGCGGGTCATGCCCTCGAGCTTCTGCGCCATCTCGACCAGAGACTTCACTTCTTCCTCGCGCTCGATACGCTCGGCCAGCTGCGGCTCGGCGGCGATGGCGTACTTCTCCTTGTCCTCCTCGGAGAGGTTCGCGGGCGGGTACTGCAGCGTCACCGGCTTGCCCGGCTTGTTCGGGATCAGCTTGCTGATGCCGTCGCAAAAGCCGTAGCTCATGTCCATCACGCGGCCCACGTCGCGGATCGCGGCGCGCGCGGCCATGGTGCCGAAGGTGGCGATCTGGCTCACCGCGTTGCGGCCGTACTTGTCCTTCACGTAGTCGATGACGCGGTCGCGGTTGCCCTGGCAGAAGTCGATGTCGAAGTCGGGCATCGACACCCGCTCCGGGTTCAGGAAGCGCTCGAAGAGCAGGTTGTATTCCAGCGGATCGAGGTCGGTGATCTTCAGCGCATACGCCACCAGCGAGCCGGCGCCCGAGCCGCGGCCCGGGCCCACCGGGCAGCCGTTGTTCTTGGCCCAGTTGATGAAGTCGCCCACGATCAGGAAGTAGCCGGGAAAGCCCATCTTCAGGATGGTGCCGATCTCGAACTCCAGCCGTTCCACGTAGCGCGGCCGCTGCGCATCGCGCTTGGCGGGGTCGGGGTACAGGTGCGCGAGCCGCTCTTCCAGCCCCTCGAAGGAGAGCACGCGGAAGTACTTCTCGATCGGCATCGGCATGCCGTCTTCCAGCGGCGTCGGGAAGTTGGGCAGCTGCGGCTTGCCCAGCACCAGCGTGAGGTTGCAGCGCTTGGCGATCTCGACCGTGTTGGCGATGGCGCTGGGCACGTCGGCGAAGAGCGCCTCCATCTCGGCGGCCGATTTGAAGTACTGCTCGCGCGTGAACCTGCGCACGCGGCGCTGGTTGCCCAGGATCTCGCCTTCGGAGATGCACACGCGCGCCTCGTGCGCCTCGAACTCGTCGGGCTCCAGGAACTGCACCGGGTGCGTCGCCACCACCGGCAGGTTGAGCCGCGCGGCCAGCTGCACCGCCGCCACCACGTGTGCCTCGTCGTCGGCGCGGCCGGCGCGCTGCAGCTCGATGTAGAAACGGTGCGTGAACAGGCCCGCGAGCTCCAGCGCGATCTCTCTTGCGCGCTCGGCGTTGCCGGCCATCAGCGGCGCGCCCAGCGGCCCCGCCTGCGCGCCGGCCAGGCAGATCAGCCCGCCGTTGAGTTCCTGCAGCCAGGCCCACTTGGCGACGGCCTGCGTCTGGCCGCGGCCCACGTTCTGCGTCCAGGCGCGCGCCAGGATCTCGCACAGGTTGAGGTAGCCCTCGAAGCTCTGCACCAGCAGCACGATTCGGCTGGGCGCGGCGTCGGCGTCCACGCCTTCGATCGCCACTTCGCAGCCGAGTACCGGCTTCAGGCCCTTGCCGCGCGCCTGCTTGTAGAACTTGACGCCGCCGAACAGGTTGTTCAGGTCGGTGATGGCCAGCGCGGGCTGGCCGTCCTTGGCCGCGGTCTTGACGACTTCGTCGATGCGGGTGGTGCCGTCGACGACGGAGAACTCGGTGTGCAGGCGCAGGTGAACGAACATGGACCCGATTCTAGGTGGCGGTCAATTTTGTCGTAACATACAAACATTCATGACTACAGGGAGCTGCCATGTCCGTCACCACCTTTTCGAGTCGCGATTTCACCCGGGACGTCTCTGCCGCCAAGCGGGCGGCGCACGATGGCCCCGTCTTCATCACTGACCGCGGCCAGCCTGCATATGCGCTACTGCGGATCGAGGACTACTACCAACTCACCAGCCAGAAACCCCGCACATTGCTCGAGGCCATGGAAGCAATGCCGGGCGGCGACTTCGAGTTCGACCCGCCGCGATTGAACGACACGGTGCAGCCGGCCGACCTGGACTGACGGCATCGATGTACCTGCTCGACACCAACGTCATCTCGGAATTGCGCCAGGGCAAGCCCGCGCCGTCCGAGGCGGTGCGCCGATGGGCCGCGGGGCAGCCCACCCACTTGCTCTACCTGTCGGCCGTGACACTTCTGGAACTGGACATCGGCGTGCGCCGCATGGAGCGCAAGGATGCCGCCCAGGGCGCCGTGCTTCGGCGCTGGAGCGAGGCCGTCGCGCGCGAGTTCGAGGGCCGCGTCCTGCCCTTCACCGGCACCACGGCGCTCGTGTGCGCCGGGCTGCACGTGCCCAATCCCCGCGCGTTCCGCGACTCGATGATCGCCGCCACCGCGATGGAGCACGGCTTCATCGTGGCGACACGCAACGTGGCGGACTTCGCCGACACGGGCGCCAAATGGCTCGACCCATGGATCTGACCAACCCACCCCCTGCGACGGAACCCGTCCTCAACATCTCCGCCTATCTCTTCGTCCCCATCCACGACCGCGAGACGCTGCGGCCGCGGCTGCTCGAGTCGGCTCGCGCGCGGGGTCTCATGGGCACCGTCCTGCTCGCCGAAGAAGGCATCAACCTCTTCCTCGCCGGCATGGCCGACGACGTGCGCGGCTTCCTCGCCGAACTGCGGGCCGACCCGCGCTTCGCGCCGCTGGAAGCCAAGGAGAGCTGGTCGGCGCAGCAGCCCTTCCGGCGCCTGCTGGTGAAGCTCAAGCGCGAGATCATCCGCATGGACCACCCGGCCATCCAGCCGGCGACCGGCCGCGCGCCAGGCGTGGATGCACGCACGCTCAAGCGCTGGCTGGACCAGGGGCGCGACGACGCCGGCCAGGAAGTGGTGCTGCTGGACACGCGCAACGCGTTCGAGGTCGACTACGGCACCTTCGAGAACGCGATCGACTGGCGCATCACGAAGTTCACCGAGTTCCCGCAGGCGGTCACCGACCACCGCGCCGAGCTCGAGGGCAAGACGGTGGTGAGCTTCTGCACCGGCGGCATCCGCTGCGAGAAGGCCGCCATCTACATGCACGAGGCCGGCTTGCCGAACGTGCTGCAGCTCGACGGCGGCATCCTCAAGTACTTCGAGGAAGTCGGCGGCGCGCACTACCGCGGCGACTGCTTCGTGTTCGACGGCCGCGAGGCGCTCGCGCCCGACCTGAGCGCCCGCGCGCAGCACGCCAGCGCGCGGCGCAGCGAAGACCCCGACATTGCTATCAAAAAGTGAGCTGCTCGCGCCCGCTGGACGGGCGCTGCAGGCACTTTTGGCTTGAATTTCAGCTTGGCGTGCTGCCGGTGTCCGGCGTCGGCGACTGCACCTGGAAAGGGTGGCCTGGCAGCGGGATGAATTCGGTCTCGCCCGGCACGTGGCCCATGCGCTGCGCGGCCCAGTCCTCGCCGGCCTGCAGGATGCGCTCGCGCCGGCTGGACACGAAATTCCAGGTGATGTAGCGCGGGCCGTCGAGCGGCTCGCCGCCGACCACGACCAGGCGCACGGCCTGTGCAGCCGTCAGCACCACCGCCTGGCCGGCGGGCAGCGCTGCCATGGTGTGCGCGGGCACGGCCTCGCCGTCGAGCTGCACGTCGCCGTCGACGGCGTAGATCGCGAGTTCGGGCGCCAGCACGGGCAGCTCGAAGCGGCCGCCGGCGGGCAGTTCGATGTCCAGGTACAGCGTCTGCATCACTGTGGGCACCGGCGAGCGCGCGCCGAAAGCCTCGCCCACCAGCACGCGCACCGGCACGCCCTGCACCGTCAGCGCGGGAATGTCGGCCGCCGCGGTGTGGGAGAAGCTGGGCTCGTCCTCCTCGTGCGCCTGCGGCAGCGCGCACCACAGCTGCAGGCCGTGGTTGACGTAGGTCTCGGTCTTGAGCGGCTCGGGCTTGCGCTCCGAATGGACGATGCCGCGGCCGGCGGTCATCCAGTTGATGGCACCGGGGCGGATCTCCTGCACGGTGCCCAGGCTGTCGCGGTGCATCATCGCGCCCTCGAACAGGTAGGTCACCGTGGCCAGGCCGATGTGCGGATGCGGCCGCACGTCGTGCTGGTCGCCCGGCTTCTCGGTGGCCGGGCCGAAATGGTCGAAGAACACGAAGGGCCCCACGGCCCGCTTCTGCGCCGCCGGCAGCAGGCGGCGCACATGGAAGCCGCCTCCCAGGTCCTTGTCGTGCGGCTTCAGCAGCAGGGTGTCACTCATGCTGGCTCCTTCGTGGTCGTGGGGAAACTAGGCGGCAGTATCCCGCCTTCGCGGCCCGCGGTCAGCCGCGTGCGGCCGTCACCTCGGCGATGCGTTCGCCGAAGGCGCGCGCGGTGTCGAGGTCGCCCTGCGGCACCTCGGCGGCGCTGGCGTCCGACGGCGAGGTCGTCAGCAGGCCGCCGTAGCCACCCACGTAGTTGGGCGAATGGCGCGTGGCCGCCTTGTCGTTGGTCGGCATGATCCCCAGGCTGAGCCACAGGCCGCTGTGCTGCATCGCCAGTTGCCAGAGGAAGGTCAGCGTCGAGAACTTGTCGCCATTCATGGTCGCGCTGTTGGTGAAGCCGGCGAAGAGCTTGTCCTTCCAGCCCTGGGTGTACCAGACCTTCGACGAGGCGTCGGCGAACTTCTTGAACTGCCAGCTCGGGCCGCCCATGTAGGTGGGCGAACCGAAGACGATGGTCTTGGCGCCGGCCAGCAGTTCCCACCCACCCTCGGGCAGGTTGCCGTCGGCGTCGATGGCCAGCACTTCGGCCTGTGCGCCCTGCGCCACGGCCTGCGCCACGCGCTGGGTGTGGCCGTAGCCGGAGTGGTAGACGATGACGATGTCGCTCATGGTGCGTGTCCTCGGGTTCGATTACTTCTTGTCGATGCTGAAGCGGCCCGGGCCAAAGGCGAAGAAAGCCAGGAAGCCGCCGGCGATCGCCAGGTTCTTGAAGAAGTTGGTCTTCTGCGCCATCAGCATTTCGGGCGGCGCGTTCCAGAAGGCGTGGCCGAGGAAGGCGGTGGCCACGGTGAAGACGGCCAGGATGATCGCCATCAGGCGGGTCTTGAAGCCCACCAGGAACAGCAGGGCCACCAGCAGTTCGCACACGATGGCCACCACCACCGCGACCTCGGGCAGCGGCACCCCGATCTTGGTGAAGTAGCCGGCGGTGCCGGCGAAGCCCATCAGCTTTCCCCATCCCGCAGGAACGAAGAGCAGCGCGATGAGCACGCGCCCGATGAGGGCGGCGCCGTCCTGCGTGGGGGTGGTGGACGAGGTGTTGGTGATGGCCATGGAAGACTCCTGTTGAAAAAGAAAAACGAGGACGGAAGAAAAAAAAGAACAGTCGAACACGGAAAAGGGCCGGCACCGCGTTTCGGCGGTGCCGGCCCGCAGGGGACTCAGGCGGCCAGGTCGAAGACCAGCACCTCGGCGTCCTTGCCACCGGCCAGATGCAGGGCGCTCTCGTCGGCAATCAGTGCGGCGTCACCGCCGCTGAGCTTCTGGCCGTTGACCTCGAGCTCGCCGCGCACCAGGTGCACGTAGCTCTTGCGCTTCGGGTCCAGCGCCAGGTCGGCCGATTCGGCGCCATCGAGCAGGCCGGCATAGAGTTTCGCATCGGCGTGCACCGTCACCGAACCGTCGGCGCCGTCGGGCGATGCCACCAGGCGCAGCTTGCCGCGCTTGTCGGCCGCGTCGAATTTCTTCTGCTCGTAGCCGGGCGTGATGCCGCGCTGGTTGGGCTCGATCCAGATCTGCAGGAAGTGCGTGGTCGAGTCGCTCTTGTGGTTGAACTCGCTGTGCATCACGCCGCGGCCGGCACTCATGCGCTGCACCTCGCCGGGCGGGATCGACTCCACGTTGCCCATGCTGTCCTTGTGCGCCAGCTCGCCGTCGAGCACGTAGCTGATGATCTCCATGTCCTTGTGGCCGTGGGTGCCGAAACCGGCACCGCCCGCCACGCGGTCTTCGTTGATCACCCGCAGGTTGCCCCAGCCCATGAATTTCGGGTCGTAGTAGCCGGCGAAGGAAAAGCTGTGGAAGGACTTGAGCCAGCCGTGGTCGGCGTAGCCGCGTTCCTGGGACTTGCGGACTTGCAACATCGTTGAACTCCTTGCTTGCATCGGGGGCGGGCCTCGCCTCGCCCCTCTCGTGAGCAGCGCCGGATGCGCCGCGATGGAATGAACTTTAGGCCTTGGCCTCCCAAGGAAAGGCGCGCGGACTTGAAGACATCATTCAAATTTTTTGAATGAAAATTGGGCGATGCCCAACCCGCTCCGCACCCCTGCCGCGCCCCCGCCGCCCAGCCCGCGCGACGTGCTCACGCCCGACGCCCTGGCCATGCTGCAGACCATCGTGCAGGCGGGCAGCTTCGCCGGCGCCGCGCGCGCGCTCGACCTGGTGCCCAGCGCCCTGAGCTACCGCGTGCGGCAGATCGAGGACGCCCTCGACGTGCTGCTCTTCGACCGCAGCGCGCGCCAGGCGCGGTTGACCGAAGCCGGCGCCGAACTGCTGCGCGAGGCCGGCCGCCTGCTCGGCGAGATCGACGCCGTGGCCAACCGCGTGCGCCGCGTGGCCACCGGCTGGGAACCGCAGTTCACCATCGCCATCGACAGCGTGATCGCGCGCGACCCGCTGTTCGATCTGGTCGGCGACTTCTACGCCGAAGAGCCGCCCACACGCCTGAAGCTGCGCGACGAGACGCTGCTGGGCACCATCGAGGCCCTCACCCGAGGCGAGGCCGACCTGGCGATCGGCACCGTGCTCGACGCCGCCAGCCTGTCCTTCACCGCCACCGGCATCCGCAGCCGGCCGCTGGGCGAGATCCGCTTCGTCTACGCGGTGGCGCCGAACCACCCGCTGGCGCGCGCGGCCGAGCCGCTGAGCGACGCCACCATCCGCACCCATCGCGGCGTCGCGGCGGCCGACTCGGCGCGGCAGGGCCAGAGCATGAACGTCAACCTGGTGGGCGGACAGGACATCCTCACCGTGCCGACCATGCAGGCCAAGTTGCACGCGCAGCTGCACGGGCTGGGCGGCGGCTTCCTGCCCGAGCCGTTGGCGCGGCCCTACGTGGAGGCCGGCCACCTCGTGGTGCGCGCCACCGAACGCGTGCCGCCGGCCGGCGGGCTGCACTGCGCCTGGCGGGTGCGTGCCGCCGGCAGCCCGGGGTTGGCGCTGCAGTGGTGGCTGCAGCGCTTCGAGCACGAAGCCACGCGCGAGGCGCTGCTGCACCGGCATCGGGGGCGCTGATCGGCCGGGACCCGCCACCGGAAGGGTTAGAGTCGGCGGGCATCCATCCCTGTTGCCGCCTTCCTGAACAACAACCATGACCGCTCGCCGCCCTCGCCCCTCCCGCTCGTCCACATCGGCCCCGCGCCGCATCGCCATCGTCGGTGCCGGCCTGGCCGGACTGACGGCAGCCCGCACGTTGATGCAGGCCGGTCACGAGGTCACTGTCTTCGAGCGGGCGGCGCAGGTCGGCGGCCGCATGGCCAGCGAGGACACGCCCTTCGGCAGCTTCGACGCGGGTGCGCAGTACTTCACCGTGCGCGACCCGCGCTTCCAGCAGGCGCTCGACGCCACGCGCGCCCCCTGCAAGCGCTGGAGCGCCAACGCCGTGCGCGTGCTCGACGCGCATGGCCGCGTGGCCGAGGCGGCGCTGCCCGGGCGTGAATCGCACTGGGTCGCCACACCGCGCATGGACGCCCTGGCCACGCACTGGGCTGGCCCGCTGGGCACGCGCGTGCGCACCGGCTGCGGCGTGACCGCGATCGAACGCGACCCGCTGACCGAGCGCGGCTGGCAATTGCGCATCGCCGAAGCCGAAGGCGCGCAGTCGGTGCAGGCGGGCTTCGACGCCGTGCTGCTGGCCGTCACGCCCGGCGCCGCGCGCGTGCTGCTGCGCGGCGCCGCGCCGGCCCTCTTCGAGGCGCTCGGCGGCGTGACCATCGCGCCGTGCTGGTCGCTGAACCTCGCCTACCCGCAGGCCAACCAGCCGGCACTGTGGTCGCTCGGCCCGCAGTGGAACGCGGCACTCTCCACCCACCACCGCGTGGCCTGGGTGGCGCGCGAATCGTCCAAGCCCGGCCGCACGCAGATCGAGCGCTGGACCGTGCAGGCGAGCCCCGCGTGGTCGCAGGAGCACCTGCGCGACGACGCGCCGCGCGTCGAAGCCAAGCTGCAGCGCGCCTTTGCGGAAATCACCGGCATCCTCGCCACGCCCTCCTTCGCCCAGGCGCGCCTGTGGACCGAGGCCAAGACGCAGACACCGCTGGGCCAGACGCACCTGTGGGACGCCAAGTCCGGCATCGGCGTGGCCGGCGACTGGTGCATCGGCCACCGGGTCGAGGACGCGTTCGTCTCGGGCCTGTCGCTCGCGCTCGACGTCGCCTGAGCACGCGCCGCCCACTGCTTTCGCCGTGCCGGGCTACATAGGCCGCTTCGCGCCCTCGCCCACCGGGCCGCTGCACGCCGGCTCGCTCGTCGCCGCGCTGGCCAGCTGGCTCGATGCGCGCGCTGCCGGCGGGCGCTGGCTGGTGCGCATCGAGGATGCCGACACCGAGCGCTGCCTGCCCGGCCTGGGCGAGCACATCCTCGGCCAGCTCGCGGCCTGTGGGCTGATCGCCGACGAGGCGCCCGTGTGGCAAACCCACCGCGGCGCACTCTACGAGGCCGCACTGCAGCGCCTGGTGACGGCCGGCCTGGCCTACCCCTGCGGCTGCACGCGCCGCGAAATCGACGCCGCCCTGGCCGCACGGGGCGTGGCCCATGAACGCCATGGCGAGCGCGTCTACCCCGGCACCTGTCGCGACGGGCTGCACGGCAAGCCCGCGCGCGCCTGGCGATTCGCGACCTGGAAATTTGAACGAAAAACGGCCCCAGCGCCCGCGCCGCTTGCGCAAGCAGCTATCGAAACCATAGCAGGCGAAATGCACTGGACGGACCGCCGGCTCGGCCCGCAACGGCAGGACGTGGCGCGCGAGGTCGGCGATTTCGTGCTGCGCCGGGCCGACGGCCCCTGGGCCTACCAGCTGGCAGTCGTGGTGGACGATGCGGCCCAGGGCATCACCCACGTCGTGCGCGGTGAAGACCTGGCCGACAACACGCCGCGCCAGATCCTGCTGCAGCGGGCGCTGGGCCTGCCCACGCCGCGCTACCTGCACACGCCGCTGGTGATGGGCGCGGACGGGCAGAAGCTGTCGAAGCAGAACGGGGCCACCGCGCTGGCGACGGGCACGTCGGCCGAAGCCCTGGGCGCGCTGCAGGCGGCGGCGGCCGCGCTCGGGCTGCCGCCGTCGGCCGCAGCCACGACCGCCGGGGCGTTGGGCCAGTGGGTGGCACCCTGGGCGGCTCTCTACAATCCGCGCCCGTGATCGACCTCCCTGCCTCGCCTCCGGCCGCCGACGGCTCCGACAACGACGACGCCACCGCCCCGCAAGGCTTCCCGCACCGGCGCCTGAAAAGCTTCGTGCGCCGCGCCGGGCGCACCACCGGCGGCCAGGCCAAGGCCTTCGAGACCTGGGGCCCCGAGTTCCTGCTGCCCTACCGCGAAGAGCGGCTGGACCTCGACGCCGCCTTCGGCCGCCATGCGCCCACCATCCTGGAAATCGGCTTCGGCATGGGCGAGGCCACGGCGCACATCGCGCGCGTGCGGCCCGAGGACAACTTCCTGTGCTGCGAGGTGCATGAACCCGGCGTCGGCGCGCTGCTCAAGCGCATCGGCGAGCAGCAGATCGGCAACATCCGCATCTGCGCCCACGACGCGGTCGAGGTGCTGGAACACATGCTCGCGCCCGGCTCGCTGGCCGGCATCCACGTGTTCTTCCCCGACCCCTGGCACAAGAAGCGCCACAACAAGCGACGGCTGATCCAGCCGCCCTTCGTGCGCCAGCTGGCCGAGCACCTGCAGCCCGGCGGCTACCTGCACTGCGCGACAGACTGGCAGCCGTACGCCCAGCAGATGCTGGAGGTGCTGGGCGCCGAGCCGCTGCTGGCGAACACCAGCGCCGCAGCGGACGGCTGGGCCGCCAAGCCCGACTACCGGCCGCTGACCAAGTTCGAGAACCGCGGCCTCAAGCTCGGGCACGGCGTGTGGGACGTCGTGTTCCGCCGCCTCTGAGCCCGGCGCGCCGGGCACACACGCCCCGCCCTCAGTCCTCGATCCGGAAACGGAAGACCTGGCGCACCGGCGCGGCCACCGCCTGGCCGGCGGCATCGCGTGCCGGCTCGAAGCGCCAGCGCGGCAGCACCTCGCGCACCGCCTGCGCGAACGCGGCATGCGAGGCCTGCGCCTCCACATCCCGTGCCCAACCCTCGGCGTCGACAACGAAGGTCGCCACCACCCGGCCTTCGACGCCACTTTCTCGCAGCGCCACCGGATAACGCGGCGCCAGCTGCGCGATCGGCCGCGGCGGTTCGGCGACCACGCCCAGGGCGGGCCGCGTGCGGGCCACGCGCGGTGGCACCACCCGGGGCGGCGCATCGACCGGGCCAGGCGGTGGCGCGACGCCGACCGGGGGCGCCGGTGCCGGCGGCTCGATCACGGCCACAGGCCCCGTCCCGCCCACGCTCGCCGACTCGGCCGCGGGCCGCGCCTGGATGTGCTCCACGCGTCGCTCGGGAAGGCAGCCCGCCAGCACGACCACGCCAGCCAGGAGAAGACCCCGCCAAACGGGTCGTGCATCCCGCCATGCGGGACATTCATACCGCGAAGGCACATATGTTGCTAACATGAATGAATTGTTACTAAACGTCATTCCGCCATGAAGTTACGTCGACGCGCGTTGATCCAGTGGGCCGGTGCCGCGGCCGTTTCTCCTGCCGCCTGGGCGGCACCGCCCGCCGCCGGCCGGCCCGTGTTCGTGCTCGGCCAGTCGGCGCCGCTGACCGGTGCGGTCAGCGAAATCGGCCTGCCCTTCGCCGCCGGGGCCAAACTGTACGTGGACGGCTTCAACCAGCGGCCCGACGCGCCGGTGCGCGTGGAGCTGCGGCAGCTCGACGACGGCTATGTGGCCGAGAAGGCCGGCGCCAATGCGCGTCAGCTGCTGGCCGAAGGTGCGGACGCCCTCTTCGGCTTCGTGGGCACGGCCAGTTCGCTCGCGGCCGCGGCAGTCGCCAAGGCCCAGGGCGCCGTGCTCTTCGCGCCCTTCGCGGCGCCCGATTCGCTGCGCGACGCCGCACATCCCAACGTCTTCCTCGTTCGCCCCAGCATGGCCGACGAGGCGTTCAAGATGGTGCAGCACTGCGCCACGCTCGGGCTCACGCGCATCGCCGTGGTGGGCGAGGACGACGCCATGGGGCGTGCCGGGGTGGAAGCCGTCAACCGTGCGATCAAGGAGCTGAAGCTGCCGGCACCGGTGGCAACGGCCTTCATGCCCAGCCAGTCGAAGCAGGTCGATGCGGCGGTGGCCACCGTCCAGGCGGCCCAGCCGCAGGCGGTGATCCAGGCCGCGCTGTTCCAGAGCACCGCGGCCTTCATCCAGAAGATGCGCAAGACCGGCTACGCAGGCGCCTTCCTCAATTTCTCGGCGGTGGGAATCGACCCGCTGTACATCGCGCTGGACAAGGACATCGGCGGCGTGGTGGTGTCGCAGGTCGTGCCCTCGCCGCGCAGCCGGGCCACGCCGATCGTGCGCGAGTACCTGGCCGCGATCGAGCAGTCCGACCTCAGCCCCGGCTACGAGGGCCTGGAAGGCTTCATCGCCGCCAAGGCGATCTGCGAAGCCGCGCGGCGCGGCGGCCGCGGGCCCACACTCGCCCGCACGCTGGCAGGCATGACGACCTACGACGTGGGCGGCTTCCGCCTGAACCTGCGCGCCGGCCTGCGTGAGGCCATGTCGGCCATCGACCTGGTGTCGATCACGGCCGACGGCCGCGTGATCCGCTGAACGCGCTCAGTCGCCCGTCAGACGCTGCGCCGCACCCGGCGATACGCCGTTGATGCGCTTGAAGGCGCGGCTGAAGGCGGCCTCGGACTGGTAGCCGGCGCGCGCCGCCAGTTGCGCCAGGCTCTCGCCCTGGCGCGCGCGCAGCCAATCCAGCGCGAGGTGCATGCGCCATTGCGTGACGTACTGCAGCACCGGCATGCCCACGCGCTCGGTGAAGCGCGCCGCGAAGGCCGAGCGTGAGACCGCCGCGACCGCGGCGAGCGAGGCGACGGTCCACGGATGGGCCGGATCTCGGTGGATGGCGGCGATGGCGCGGCCGATCTGCCGGTCCTGCAGGGCGCCGAGCCAGCCGGTGCGCGCCGCCGGCGCCTGGTCGAGCCACTGGCGGATGGCCTGGATGACGAGGATGTCGGCCAGCCGCGTCAGCACCGCCTCCCCACCGGGGCGCATCTCCCGCGCCTCCTGCGCCATCAGGCCGAGCGTGCTGTGCATCCATTCGGCACGCAGCGAGCGCGCCGCCTGCACCGTCATCACCGCGGGCAGCGACCGGACCAGCCGGCGTGCCGCCGGGTGCTCGAAGCGCACCGCGCCGCACACCATGCTGCAGGGCGCGCCGCCACCGTCCAGCCGCAGCCGCTCATAGCGTTCGCCCTGCACCTCGCGCGGCAGGGCGAACAGGTCGCGCGTCGGCTGGCCGGGTTGGCTCACGAGGCGATGGCCTTCGCCGTGGGGCAGCAGCACGAGGTCGCCGGCCTCGAGCACGGCCGGCTCGCTGTCGTCCACCTCGAGCCAGCAACGGCCTGAGGTCACGACGTGGAACATGAGGCAGCCTTCCATGCGCGGCAGCGCCAAGCCCCAGGGGGCGGCGAATTCACAGCGGGAATAGAAGGCGCCGTCCATGTGCAGGAAGTGCAGCGTCTCGCCCAGGGGGTCGACGGGATTCCAGGCGGGCAATGGGGCGGCGGAGGCGTCCATGGCGGAAGTATGCGTCGTGCGGCCATTCGTCCGGTCTCGCTGGACGAACGAGCACGTTTGCAGGCCTCCTGATCATTGAGGCGACGAGCATGGGCCAGGACACTGGACGCCAGGCGATGCCGATACGCAGCGCCGCTCAATCAACAACCAGGAGTCATGACATGAACGTACTCGTTGTCGGCGCCACCGGGGGATCCGGTCTGGCGGCCATCGATGCCCTGCTCGCAGCCGGTCACGCGGTGACCGCCCTGGCCCGCAGCGGCCGCCTGCCCGATGGCGGCCCGGCGCGCGCCGCCGTGCGCGTGCTGGCGGGCGACGTGATGCAGCCGGGCGACCTGGCCTGTGCCGTGGCCGGCCAGGACGCCGTGATCGTCACCGTCGGGATCCGCGAGAACCCGCTGCGCGTGCGGCTTCGCGGCCCGGCCCGCACGCCGATGCAAGTGCGCTCGGCCGGCACCGCCCACGTGATGGACGCCATGCAGCGCGCGGGTGTGCGCCGCCTCGTGGTGCAGACCAGCTACGGCGTCGGCGAGTCGCGTGACCGGCTGCCGCTGGCGGCACGACTCATGTTCGCGCTGCTGCTCAAGCCGCAGATCGCCGACACGGAGGTGCAGGAAGCGGCGGTGCGGCGCAGCCCGATCGACTGGACCTGCGTGCAGCCCGTGAACCTGAACGACGGCGACGGCACACAGCCGCCCTTTCTGTCGACGCAGGGCGAGGTGCGGCGCATGCAGGTGACGCGGCGCCAGGCCGGCCAGGGGCTGGCCGATGCGCTCGGGCGGCCCGAATGGGTGCGGCGCGTGGTGGCGGTATCGGGCGCCTGAGGCCCGCGCAGGTCAACGCGCCTGCAGCGCCAGCGCCTCGGCGTCGAGGATGTCCACCCGCCGGTAGCCCAGGCGGATCACGCCCTCGCCGGCCAGCGCGTTGAGCTGCAGCGACAGCGTCTGCCGCGTGACACCGAGCATCATGGCCAGCGCCTCCTGTGGCAGCGTCACGCGGGGCCGCGCGCGCGGCGACTGCGTGGCGTCGCCACGCGCCAGGGTCAGCAGCCGGCGCGCCACGCGTGCCCGCAGGTCGCGCAGCGTGTTGTCCTCGGCCAGGCCGTAGAGCACGCGCACGCGGCCCGCCAGGAGGCGCGCCATGGCGTTGGCGAAGGCCGCGTCGCGCATGAGCTGGGTGAAGGCGGCCGGCGGCACCACCAGCACGTCGACCGCCGACAGCGCCGTGGCGTCGTGCGTGCGCGGCTCGCCGTCGATCAGGGTGATCTCGCCGAACCAGTTGCCGGGCTCCAGCACGGCCAGGATGGCCTCGCGCCCGTCGCCGCGCAGCGTGGACGCCTTGAGCATGCCTGCGGCCAGCCCGTAGAAGCCGCTGCCGGCCGCACCGACCGGATCGCCCTGCCGGAACAGCATCTCGCCGCGGCGCAGGTGCAGCAATTCGGCCGCGGCGAGCAGCGCCTCGCGCTGGCCGCGCGCAAGCGACGCGAACCAGGGGTTGGCAAGGAAGGCGCTGCGCTGGGCAGCCCGGAGGTGGAAGGCGGAGGCCATGCAACAAAGGGACGGACCCGCGCGCCGGGCCGGGTAAACGCGGGCGCTGGATTGTCCGATTCCGGACAGTTTGCCACCCCGGACCGGCCTACAGTGGGCCGTTCCACACCCACGACCCCGGAGACAAGAATGAACGCAAGGGCGAATTTCGTGCGCATGCAGGACAGCACGCGCGAGGACTGGCAGGCCATCGGCGGCGAGTTCATGCACTTCACCCGCGGCCTGCCCGACCGCGTGATGGCACACCTGAAGATCCTCGAGGGCGACTACGGCGGCTTCCCGGTCGACCGTTACACCCATTCGCTGCAGACCGCCACGCGCGCGCTGCGCGACGGCCGCGACGAGGAGTACGTGGTGTGCGCGCTGCTGCACGACATCGGCGACACGCTGGGCAGCTTCAACCACCCGGACATCGCCGCGGCCATCCTCAAGCCCTTCGTGAGCGAGGCCAACCACTGGATGGTGCAGAACCACGGCATCTTCCAGGGCCACTACTTCTTCCACCACATCGGCCTGGACCGCGACCTGCGCGACCAGTTCAAGGCGCACCCGCACTACGAGCGCACGGCGGAGTTCTGCGAGCTCTACGACAACCCGGCCTTCGACCCGAAGGCCGAGACCTTGCCGATGAGCGCGTTCGAGCCCATGCTGCGCCGGCTGATGGCCCAGCCGAAGCAGAGCATCTACAAGGCCGCGCTGCAGGAGCCTGCGACGGCCTGAAATTTCGAAGTCGGACTTCCGGACGCAGAGGCCGCAAAGATCACGCAGAGGACGCAGAAGGAGAAAGCCATATGTTCCCTTTTGCGACCTCTGCGAAACCTTTGCGACCTCTGCGTCCGGAAGTCCGCGTTCAACACCCTCACAAGGAGACCCACCCATGAATGCCACCACCGCCTCCGAAATCCAGAAACTCGTCTCCGCCGAGGAATGGCAGCTGCGCGTCGACCTCGCCGCCTGCTACCGCCTCGTCGCCCTCTACGGCTGGAGCGACCTGGTCTTCACCCACATCACGGCGCGCATCCCCGGGCCGGAGCACCACTTCCTCATCAATCCCTACGGGCTGATGTTCGACGAGATCACGGCGTCGAGCCTGGTCAAGGTCGACATGCAGTGCAACAAGCTGATCGACTCGCCCTACCCGGTCAACCCCGCGGGCTTCGTCATCCACAGCTGCATCCACGCCGCGCGCGAGGACGTGCAGTGCGTGCTGCACACCCACAGCCGCGCGGGCGTGGGCGTGAGTGCGCAGAAGTGCGGCGTGCTGCCGATCAGCCAGCAAAGCACGTTCGTGCTGTCGTCGCTGGCGTACCACGACTACGAGGGCGTGGCGCTGCGCGACGACGAGAAGCCGCGCCTGCAGCAGGACCTGGGCCACAAGAACTTCCTGATGCTGCGCAACCACGGCCTGCTGACCGTGGGCAAGACGGTGGCCGACGCGTTTCTCAACATGTACACCTTCGAGAACACCTGCCGCATCCAGATCGATGCGCAGGCCGGTGGCGAGCTGGTGCAGGTCGACCCGCGCATCCTCGACGGCATGGCGCAGGTGATGAAGACCGTGACCAGCGGCCAGGGTGCAAACATCGCCTGGCCGGCCCTGCTGCGCAAGCTGGACCGCGAGAACCCCGGCTACAAGGACTGAGTCCGGCAGATCGTCACGTTCGTGACGAATTCGGCGCCAACGCCCGCCCGGCGGGCGCTGGCGGCCGATTGCACTTTCGCATTCTGAAGCGCAGCTGCGGTTGAGCAGCCCACCAAGGTCCCGCGCCCGGACGTTTTCCTGCTGAACTCCCCGATGTTCCGCCGACAAAGGTCGCCATGGCTTCCACACGCATCCTGCTCACGGGCTTCGAGCCCTTCGACCGCGACACCGTGAACCCGTCCTGGGAGGTGGCCCGCGCGCTCGACGGCTGGGCCTGCGCGGGCGCCAAGGTCCAGGCGCTGCAACTCCCCTGTGTCTTCGGCGATGCGCTGGCCGCGCTGGACGCGGCGCTCGGCGCCCGCGCGGCACCGACGCTGGTCGTCGCCCTCGGCCTCGCGGGCGGGCGCACCGAGGTCACACCCGAGCGCGTGGCCGTCAACGTCGACGACGCGCGCATACCCGACAACGCTGGCCGCCAGCCGGTGGACGCGGCGGTCGAAGCCCGCGGCCCGGCCGCGTACTTCTCCACCTTGCCCATCAAGGCCATCGTGCACGCGCTGCGCCAGGAGGGCGTGCCGGCCTCGGTGTCGAACTCCGCCGGCACCTTCGTGTGCAACCACGTCTTCTACGGGCTCATGCACCGGCTCGCCACGCGCCCGGAGCTGGCCCGCACGCGCGGCGGCTTTGTGCACCTGCCCGCGCTGCCCGAGCAGGCCGCGCGCCTGCCCGGCACGCCGAGCCTCGCGCTCGCGACCCAGGTGGACGCCTTGCGCGTGTTGTTGCGCGTGGCACTGACCACCACGGCCGACCTGCGCGAACAAGGCGGCAGCCTGCACTGAGCAGCCAAGGCGGCGCGCGTCGGCAAGGCCCACCCGAACGCTATATTTTTCATAGCATTCCGCGTCCGTCCCTCGGGCGCTGCAGCCCGATTTGGGTCTGAAATCCGACCGCGGCCCTGCGGCGAGCGGTGGGCCGGGCACGACGGCGACAGCGGCGCGGCATACTTCACGGTTGCCGTTGCCGGCCCCGCCGCGCCGGGCCGCGCTGCATTCGGCGCGACAATGCCCGCCGGCCCGTTCCGTTCACCATCTTCCCAAGGACATCCAGCGCCATGAGCACGACGCCTCCGACCATCATCTACACCCTGACCGACGAGGCGCCCGCGCTGGCCACCGCGTCCCTGCTGCCGATCGTGCGCACCTTCGCCCAGGCCGCAGGCATCAACGTGGAGACCAGTGACATCTCGGTGGCCGGCCGCATCCTGGGCCAGTTCCCCGAAGCGCTGACCGAAGAACAGCGCGTGGCCGACAACCTGAGCGAGCTCGGCAAGCTCACGCTCAAGCCCGAAGCCAACATCATCAAGCTGCCCAACATCAGCGCCTCGGTGTCGCAGCTCAAGGCGGCGATCAAGGAACTGCAGGACAAGGGCTACAAGGTGCCCGACTTCCCCGAGAACCCGAAGACGGACGAGGAAAAGGACATCCGCGCCCGCTACAACAAGTGCATCGGCTCGGCTGTGAACCCGGTGCTGCGCGAAGGCAACTCCGACCGCCGCGCGCCCAAGGCGGTCAAGGAATTCGCCCGCAAGAACCCGCACAGCATGGCCGAGTGGAGCCAGGCCTCGCGCTCGCACGTGTCGCACATGCACGCCGGCGACTTCTACCACGGCGAGAAGTCGATGACGCTGGACCGCGCGCGCGACGTGAAGATGGAGCTGATCACCAAGAGCGGCAAGACCATCGTGCTCAAGCCCAAGGTCGCCCTCAAGGACCGCGAGGTGATCGATTCGATGTTCATGAGCAAGAAGGCGCTGCTCGAGTTCTACGAGAAGGAGATCGAGGACGCGCACAAGACGGGCGTGATGTTCTCGCTGCACGTCAAGGCCACGATGATGAAGGTCTCGCACCCGATCGTCTTCGGCCACTGCGTGCGCATCTTCTACAAGGACGCCTTCGAGAAACACGCGAAGCTGTTCGACGAGCTGGGCGTGAACGTCAACAACGGCATGGTCGACCTCTACACCAAGATCGCCACGCTGCCCCAGAGCAAGCAGGACGAGATCAAGCGCGACCTGCACGCCTGCCACGAGCACCGCCCGGAGCTTGCAATGGTGGACTCGGCCAAGGGCATCACCAACTTCCACTCGCCCAACGACGTCATCGTCGATGCGTCCATGCCCGCCATGATCCGCAATGGCGGCAAGATGTGGGACGCCAACGGCCGCCTGAAGGACGTCAAGGCCGTGATGCCCGAGTCGACCTTCGCCCGCATCTACCAGGAGATCATCAACTTCTGCAAGTGGCACGGCGCCTTCGATCCCAAGACCATGGGCACGGTGCCCAACGTCGGCCTGATGGCCCAGCAGGCCGAGGAATACGGCTCGCACGACAAGACCTTCGAGATCCCCGAGGACGGCGTCGCCAACATCACCGACCTGGCCACGGGCGAGGTGCTGATGAGCCAGAACGTCGAGCAGGGCGACATCTGGCGCATGTGCCAGACCAAGGACGCCGCCATCCGTGACTGGGTCAAGCTGGCCGTCACGCGCGCGCGCAACTCGGGCATGCCGGTGGTCTTCTGGCTCGACGCCTACCGCCCGCACGAGAAGGAACTCATCACCAAGGTGAAGATGTACCTGCACGAGCACGACACCACCGGCCTGGACATCCAGATCATGAGCCAGGTGCGTGCCATGCGCTACACGCTGGAACGCGTGATCCGCGGCCTGGACACCATCAGCGCCACCGGCAACATCCTGCGCGACTACCTCACCGACCTGTTCCCGATCATGGAGCTGGGCACCTCGGCCAAGATGCTGTCGATCGTGCCCCTGATGGCCGGCGGCGGCATGTACGAGACGGGTGCGGGCGGCTCGGCCCCCAAGCATGTGCAGCAGCTGGTGGAAGAAAACCACCTGCGCTGGGACAGCCTGGGCGAGTTTCTGGCGCTGGCCGTCAGCCTGGAAGACCTGGGCCACAAGAAC
>JAFEEH010000211.1 GCA_018241185.1 Pseudomonadota bacterium
GCGGTGATCCCCGGTGCCAGCCAGCCAGGCCGCATCGCGGAGGACCGCGCCGCGCTGCAGGAAGTGGTGCCCGCCGATTTCTGGCGCGAGTTGCGCGCGGCGGGCCTGGTCGACCCGGCGGCGCCGCTGCCGGGAGGCGCCTGAGGGCGCCTGCGCCGGGGCTTACTCGGCCAGGAAGGCCTTCACGATCGGCGCCAGGATGGCGACGATCTCGTCGGCCTCGGCGGTCGTGAGGATCAGCGGCGGCACCAGGCGGATCACCGAATCGGCCGTCACCGACAGCAGCAGCCCGGCGTCGCACGCCCGGCCCAGGATGGCGCCGGCCGGGCGGTCGAGCTCGATGCCCAGCATCAGCCCCTGGCCGCGTACCTCCTTCACGCCGGCCACGCCCTCGAACGCGGCCTGCAGCGACGACTTGAGGTGCGTGCCGACCTTCTCCACATGGGCCAGCAGGTTCTGCTCTTCCATGATGCGGATGGTCTCGACGCCCGCGCGCATCGCCAGCGGGTTGCCGCCGAAGGTGGTGCCGTGGTTGCCGGGCTGGAAGATGTTCGCAGCGCGCGGGCCCGCCACCACGGCGCCGATCGGCACGCCCGAGCCCAGGCCCTTGGCCAGCGGCATCACGTCGGGCACGATGCCGGCCCACTGGTGCGCGAACCACTTGCCCGTGCGGCCCATGCCGCACTGCACCTCGTCAAGCATCATCAGCCAGTCCTGCTGGTCGCACAGGGCGCGGACCTGCTTGAGGTAATCCCAGCGCATGGGGTTGATGCCGCCTTCGCCCTGGATGGTCTCGAAGAACACGGCCACCACGTTGGGGTTGCCTTCCGTGGCCTTCTTCAGCGCCTCGATGTCGTTGAGCGGCACGCGGATGAAGCCTTCGACCAGCGGGCCGAAGCCGGCCTGGATCTTCGGGTTGCCGGTGGCCGACAGGGTGGCGATGCTGCGGCCGTGGAAGGCCTTCTCGTAGACCACGATCTGCGGCTTCTCGATGCCCTTGTCGTGGCCGAACTTGCGCGCCAGCTTGATGGCTGCCTCGTTGGCCTCCAGGCCGGTGCAGCAGAAGAAAGCGTTGGTCATGCCCGACAGCTCGGTGAGCTTCTTGGCCAGGATCTCCTGGCCGGGCACGTGGTAGTAGTTGGAGCTGTGGATGATCTTGGTGAGCTGGTCCTGCAGCGCCGGCACCAGCTGCGGGTGGTTGTGGCCCAGCGTGTTGACGGCGATGCCGCCCAGGCCGTCGAGGTAGGCCTTGCCGTTGGTGTCCCACACGCGGCAGCCCTGGCCGTGCGATAGCGCGATCGGCAGCCGGCCGTAGGTGTTCATGACGTGGGGCGAGGTGGGTTCGGCAGCGGCGCTCATCGGCTCTCCAGAAGGTGGCTTCGTCAAAGGAAGGGAAATTCTAGGGGCCGGTCGTGACCCCTTCGTTGAGGATTCCGCATCACAGCCATGCCCGCAGGCACGGTGCGTGCATGGCCCAGCCGGTAGAATCCTTGTGCACTGCAGCACCCTGGCTGCAGGCGCTTCGCAAGCATGGCTTCCCCCGGCAAAGAGATCTTCATCCAAGGCATCACGAGCAGCGGCCGCACCTTTCGGCCGAGCGACTGGGCCGAGCGTCTTGCAGGCGTGATGTGCCAGTTCCGCCCTGGCGGCGCGACCCGCGACAGCTACCTCAGCTACTCGCCCTGGTGCGTCCCGACCGTGATCGGCGGCGTGAAATGCGTGGTGGTGCACGAAGATCTGCGTGATGCCGAGCCCATGGCCTGGGACTTCGTCATGAACTTCGCCAAGGACAACGACCTCCAGGTGGGCGAGGCCTGCCTGATGCCCGAGGCGCGGCCTGCGGCCTGAGCCGGCTCCCCCTCCCGATTCGATTTCCTCGCGCCCAAGAAAAAACCGCCCGAAGGCGGTTTCTCTTTTTGCTTGCTGCAGCGCACCCGATCAAACGGCGGATCGCTCTTCAGCGGTCCGGGCTGACCTGAAACGTCAGGCGGCGGCCTTCTCGGCGGTGGCCAGGGCTTTCACCTTGGCGGCAAGGCGGCTCTTGTCGCGCGAGGCCTTGTTCTTGTGGAAGATGCCCTTGTCGGCCACGATGTCCACGACGCTCTGCGCCTTGGCGAACAGTTCGGCGGCCTTCGTCTTGTCGCCGGCGGCCACGGCCTTCTCGACGTTCTTGACGGCGGTGCGGTACTTCGAGCGCAGCGAGCTGTTGGCTGCGTTCAGCTTGGTGTCCTGGCGGACGCGCTTGCGGCCCGACGCGAGGCGCGGGTTCTTCTTCTTGGGCTTGGCGGATGCCATGTGTAGGTTCCTTAAGGGGTCTGTGGATGTTGCGGCAAAGCTCTCTAGTATAGCCCACCCCCAGTCTGCGCGCACTTTGTGTCGCTCCGCCAACCCCCTGCAAGGGGGCACGCCCTGCGGCCCGGCAAAGCCGGTTCCGCGGGCGTCGCTGAGACGGCCTGCTCCGCGGCCACCAGACCGGACGGCCGAGGCCGGCCGCCTACACTCGCGCCCCGTGTCCCTGTTCAAGTCCGCCTCCACCGTCTCGCTGCTGACCCTTTCCTCGCGCATCACGGGACTGGTGCGCGACGTGCTGTTCAGCTCGGTGTTCGGGGTCAGCGCGCTCACCGACGCCTTCAACGTCGCCTTCCGCATCCCCAACCTGTTCCGCCGCGTGCTGGGGGAGGGCGCCTTCGCGCAGGCCTTCGTGCCCGTCCTCGCGGCCACCCGCACCGAGCGCGGCGACACCGGCGCGAAGGAACTGGTCGACCATGTGGGCACCCTGCTGACCTGGACGCTGCTGCTGCTGTGCGTGGTGGGTGTGGTCGCCGCCCCGCTGATGGTGTGGGCCATGGCCAGCGGCCTTGCCAAATCGGGCGGCTTCGACGCCAGCGTGGTCATGACGCGCTGGATGTTCCCGTACATCGGCTTCATGTCGCTGGTGGCCTTCGCCGGCGGCATCCTCAACACCTGGAAGCAGTTCGCGGTGCCGGCCGCCTCGCCGGTGCTGCTGAACGTCGCGCTCATCACCTCGATCGTGGTCGGCGCGCCGCTGTTCCGCCGCTGGGGCATCGAGCCCATCTACGCGCAGTGCGTGGGCGTGATGGTCGGCGGCCTGCTGCAGCTGGCCATCCAGCTCCCCGCACTGCGTCGCCTGGGCATGCTGCCGCGCATCGGCGTTCGGCTGGCGGCGCTGCGTGAAGCCTGGGAAGACCCGACCACGCGCAAGATCACGAAGCTCATGCTGCCCGCGCTGATCGGCGTGAGCGGCGCGCAGCTGTCGCTGCTCATCAACACGCAGATCGCCTCGCACCTGGCCACCGGCAGCGTCACCTGGCTGAACATGGCCGACCGGCTGATGGAGTTCCCCAGCGCGATGCTGGGCGTGGCGCTGGGCGTGGTGCTGATGCCGCAGCTGGCCGCGGCGCGCGCCGCGCAGGACCAGGCCCGCTACTCGGCCATGCTCGACTGGGGCCTGCGCCTGATCGTGCTACTCACGGTGCCCTGCGCGCTGGCGCTGCTGGTGTTTCCGTTGCCGCTGGTGGCCGTGCTCTTCCACAACGGCGCGGTGAGCGCGCTGGACGTGCAGCGCACCACCACCGCGCTGATGGGCTACGGCACCGGCCTGCTGGGCATCGTGTCGATCAAGGTGCTGGCCGCCGGCTTCTATGCGCGGCACGACATGAAGACGCCGATGCGCGTGAGCCTGGCCACGCTGGCGCTCACGCAACTGCTCAACATCGTCTTCGTGCCGCTGCTCCAGCACGCGGGGCTCACGCTGTCGATCGGGCTGGCGCAGCTGGTCAACGCGCTGGCGCTGGTGCTGCTGCTGCGCCGCGCCGGCGGCTATCAGCCGGCGGCGGGGTGGTGGCGCTTCATCCTTCAGGTCGCCGTCGCCACGGCGGTGCTGGGTGTGCTGCTGGCCTGGGGTGCCCACCGCATCGACTGGATCGCGCTGCGCGATGCGCGCCTGCTGCGGGCCGGCCTGCTCGCGGCCTTCATCGGCGGCGCGGCCCTGCTGTATTTCGGCGTCCTCGCGCTCACCGGTGTCAAGCTGCGCACCCTGATCCGCCGCTGACGGCGCGCCACTGGCGATGCCTTGACGCTCGCCGGCACCTCCACTACAAAGACCCATGCCATTCAGCTTCGAGCCGCCGACGCCGCTCGCGTACTTCACCGCGCTGGTGCAGAGCGACGACCATTTCCCGCTGCTGGAGGCCGCCGCCAGCCTGGCGCAGGACGAGTACCCCGACCTCGACGTCCAGCAGGTACTGGGCGACGTCGACCAGCTGCTCGCGCGCCTGAAGCGCCGCCTGCCGGCCGACGCGGCGCCGCTCGCGCGGCTGCGCGCCCTCAACCAGTTCTTCTTCCACGACCTCTCGTTCGGCGGCAACGTCAACGACTACTACGACCCCGACAACAGCTACCTCAGCGCCGTGCTGCGCACGCGCCGCGGCATCCCGATCTCGCTGGCGGTGCTGTGGATGGAGCTGGCGCAGGGGCTGGGGCTGCATGCGCGCGGCGTGAGCTTCCCGGGGCACTTCATGCTCAAGGTCACGCTGCCCAAGGGGCAGGTGGTGATCGATCCCTTCACCGGCAGGTCGCTTTCGCGCGAGGAGTTGAGCGAGCGGCTCGATCCCTACAAGCGCAGCAGCGGCCTGGTGGGCGACTTCGACGTGCCGCTGGGCCTGTACCTGCAACCGGCCATGCCGCGCGAGATCGTCGGGCGCATGTTGCGCAACCTCAAGGAGATCCACCGCACGCAGGAAGACTGGGTGCGGTTGATCGCGGTGCAGGACCGCCTCGTCGTGCTGCTGCCCGAAGCCTGGGCCGAATACCGCGACCGCGGCCTGGCCCACGCCGAGCAGGGCCACACCGAGCTGGCCGTGGGCGACCTGGAGACGTACCTCGCGCATGCCGAGGACGCCCTGGACGTCGACGCCGTCGCCGAACGCGTGGCCGCGCTCCGGCGCGAGCGAAGCTGAGATTCCGATCATGGACACCGCGCCGACCCGCCCGCAAGGCACACCGGCGCCGGGGCTGGCGATGCCACTGGCCGAGCGGCATGCCTTCCATGCCCTGCAGCCGGTGCTGCCGGTGTCCGATGTGCAGCGCGCGGCGCGCTGGTTCTGCGAGGTGCTGGGATTCCAGCTCGATTTCATCGCCGGCGAGCCCCCGAGCTATGCGCGCGTGAAGCACGTGCCGGCACAGCCGTCCGCTGCACCGGGCTGGCAGGGTGCGTACGACGGCGGTGCGCCCCTGTACATCCGGCTGTGGCAATGCGCGCCGCACGCCGTGCTGCCCTGGCGCGGTGAGCTGGTGGTGCAGGTGGGCCACGACGTCGACGGCCTGCATGCCGCCTATGTCGCGCGCGGGGTGACGGTGCTGGAACCGCCGACCTCGCAACCCTGGGGTGTGCGCGAATTCGCGATCCGCGAGCCCGACGGGCACGTCCTGCGCTTCTGCGCGGCGACCTGAGTCGCGGTCGATCCACGAATTGTTGCAAGCTCGGTCGATGCGCGTGTCGATTCCGGGCAGTCTCGTGCGTCGTGTGCATGAAGGTCCGCCTTCATCCCTCAACTTCCACAGGAGCTGGACATGCGTTTCATGGTGATCGTCAAGGCCAACAAGGATTCCGAAGCCGGTGTGATGCCGAGCGAGCAACTGCTCACGGCCATGGGCAACTACAACGAGGCGCTGGTCGATGCCGGCGTGATGCTCGCCGGCGAAGGCCTGCACCCGAGTTCGCGCGGGCTGCGCGTGCGCTACGAAGGCACGAAGCGCACCGTGATCGACGGCCCCTTCGCCGAAACGAAGGAACTCATCGCCGGCTACTGGCTGTGGCAGGTGCGCTCGCGCGAGGAGGCGGTGGAATGGCTCAAGCGCGCCCCCTTCGACGGCGGCGAGGAGCTGGAGCTGCGCCAGGTCTTCGAAGCCGACGACTTCGGGGCCGAGCTCACGCCCGAGCTGCGAGAGCAGGAGCAGCGCATCCAGGCCAAGGCCGCGGACGCGGCGGCCCGGCCGCGCTGACGTCGCCGTGCGCGACGACCCGGCGGCGCCGCAGACGCGCGCCGACGACGTGCACGCCGTCGTGCGCACGCTCTGGCGTATGGAGTCGGCCCGGCTGGTGGGTGCGGTGGCCCGGCGCGTGCGCGATCTCGGCGTGGCCGAGGAGATCGCGCAGGACGCGCTGGTCGCCGCGCTCGAGCACTGGCCGCGCGGTGGCGTGCCCGACAACCCGGCGGCCTGGCTCATGGCGACGGCGGGGAACCTGGCCCTGGACCACCTGCGCCGCCAGCAGGTGCGCGCTGCGCAGCAGGACGCGGTGAGCCACGCGCTCGACCTGCGCCACGCCATTGCGCAGGACGCGCAGGTGCAGGCGGTGGACGACCGGCTCGACGATGCGGTGGGCGACGACCTGCTGCGGCTGGTCTTCACCGCCTGCCACCCGGTGCTTTCGCCGGAGGCACGCGTCGCGCTGGCGCTGCGCGTGCTCGGCGGGCTGCAGACGCACGAAATCGCACGCTCCTTCCTCGTCCCCGAGGCCACCGTGGCCCAGCGCATCGTGCGCGCCAAGCGCACGCTGGCCGAGGCGCGCGTGCCCTTCGCGCTGCCCGGCGCAGCCGATCTGCGCGAACGCCTGGACCCCGTGCTCGAGGTGGTGTACCTCGTCTTCAACGAAGGCTATGCCGCGACCGCCGGCGAGCATTGGATGCGCCCGGCGCTATGTGACGAGGCGATGCGCCTGGGCCGTGTGCTGGCGCGCCTGATGCCGCGCGAGTCGGAGGTGCATGGCCTGCTGGCCCTCATGGAGCTGCAGGCCTCGCGCCAGGCCGCTCGCACCGGGCCCGACGGCCAGCCGGTGCTGCTGCTCGCGCAGCGGCGCTCGCGCTGGGACCGGGTGCTCATCCGCCGCGGACTGGCGGCGCTGGCGGCGGCCGAGACCTGCGCCGCCGAGGCGGGCGACGCGCTCGGGCCCTACGCGCTGCAGGCGGCCATCGCGGGCTGCCACGCACGGGCACGGCACGCGGAGGCGACCGACTGGGCGCGCATCGTCGCCCTGTACGACGCGCTCGCCGCGCTCACCGGCTCGCCGGTGGTCGAACTCAATCGCGCGATGGCGGTGTCGATGGCCTCCGGTGCGCAGGCCGCCCTGCCGCTGGTCGAGGCGCTGGCCGATGAGCCGCTGCTGCGGACCTACCACCTGCTGCCGGCCGTGCGCGCCGACCTGCTCTTCCGGCTCGGCCGCCGCGACGAAGCGGCACGGGCCTACGCGGAGGCCGCCGCGCTGGCGCGCAACGCCCAGGACCGTCGCATGCTGGAGGCCCGCATGCAAGAATGCCAGCCCCTCGCGTCGGCCTCGCCGAAGCCATCGCCTTGAGCCGAATCGGCCCGCAGCGCCCGGCTGGCGGGCGCGAGCAGCTATCGAAATGAGAGCAATGTACCGATGCGAGGGTGGCCGCCCGCCGGGTGGCACGCATCCTGCGCCGCACTGGCCGACATGAACTTCCTGCCCCTCGACACCCTGCGCCTCCATTGGCAGGCCCTGGCCGCGCGCGCCCAGCCGCTGCGCGTGCTGCTGGTGCTCGGCGGCCTGATGGCGGCCTGCCGCGCCACCGGCCACCAGGAAGCGGTGATCCCGCTCTTCCTCGGTGCCATTGCCAGCGCGCTGGCCGAGACCGACGACAGCTGGCAGGGTCGCCTGCGCGCGCAGCTCGTCACGCTGGCCTGCTTCGCCGTCGCCGCCTTCTCGGTCGAGGCGCTGTTCGGCCGGCCGCTGCTCTTCATCGTCGCGCTGGCACTTGCGGCCTTCGCGCTCACCATGCTCGGCGCGGTGGGCGCGCGCTACAAGGCCATTGCCTATGCCACGCTGATCCTGGGCATGTACACCACGCTCTCGGCCGACCATGCGCAGGCCATGCCGGTGCCTCCGCCGCGCTGGCACGAGCCGGCGCTGCTGCTGGCCGGCGCGGCCTGCTTCGGCATGGTGTCGGTGTTGTGGTGCGCGCTCTTCCCCGCGCAGCCGGTGAAGGCGCAGCTGGAGCGGCTGTTCCACGTGCTGGGCGACTACGTGCAGTACAAGGCCTCGCTCTTCGAGCCGCTGCGCGACCTGGACATCGAGCGCAAGCGTCTCGCGCTGGCCCAGCTCAACGCGGCCGTGGTGTCGGAGCTGAACGCGACCAAGGAGGCCATCTTCAGCCGCCTCGGCCCGCGCGCGCCGACCGGCCGCATCGCCCGCTACCGCGGCCTGTACCTCATCGCTCAGGACGTGCACGAGCGCGCCAGTTCCTCGCACGACGACTACCACGCGCTGGCCGACACCTTCTTCCACAGCGACCTGCTCTACCGCTGCCAGCGCGTGCTCGCGCTGCAGGGCGAGGCCTGCCATCGCCTCGCGCAGTCGGTCGGCCGGCGAGAACCCTTCGTCGCCGGCAGCCAGAGCGTGCAGGCGCTCGGCGAGTTGCGCAGTGCCATCGCCCATGCGCGCAGCCAGGCCGTGCCGGAAGGCGCGACGGTGCAGCGCGCCGCGCTGCTGCGCTCCATCGAGGCGCTGGCGCGCAATCTCGCCCAGCTCGACGGCCAGCTCGCCGGCGCCAGCCACACGGCGCACCCGTCCGCCCGGCTGGGCCGCACCGACATGAGCCTGTTCGACCGCTCGCCGCAGTCCTGGCGCGACGCCGCCGCGCGCGTACGGCGCCAGCTCACGCCGCGCTCGCCGCTGTTCCGGCACGCGGTGCGGCTGGCGGTGGCGCTGGCGGTCGGATACGTGGTGATGCGCAGCATCCACGCAAAGCAGGGCTACTGGATCCTGCTGACCACGCTCTTCGTCTGCCAGCAGGGCTATGGCGACACCGTCGCGCGCATGGGCCAGCGCATCGCCGGCACGGCGGTGGGCGTGGTGGCGGGGTGGGCGCTGATCGAGCTGTTCCCGCAGCCGCTGGTGCAGTCGGCGCTGGCGGTGGTGGCGGGCGTGGTGTTCTTCGCCACGCGCAGCAGCCGCTACCTGGTGGCCACCGCCTGCATGACGCTGCTGGTGCTGCTGTGCTTCAACCAGGTGATCGACAGTGGCGTGCTGATCGTGCCGCGCCTGGTCGACACCGCCATCGGCAGCGTGATCGCCGGGCTCGCGGTGCTGCTGGTGCTGCCGCACTGGCAGTCGCGCCGGATTCACGAGGTGGCCGGTGCCGCGCTGCGAAGCGCGGCCGCCTACCTGCGCGCCATCGCCGTGCAGTACCGCGACGGCGCGAGCGACACGCTGGCCTATCGCCTGGCGCGTCGCAACGCCCACAACGCCGACGCGGCGCTCACCACGGCCGTGTCGGAGATGTTCCGCGAGCCGGGCTTCGTGCGGCCGCGCGCCGGCGTGGCGCTGCGCTTCCTGATCCAGGCGCACACGCTGCTGAGCTACCTGTCGGCGCTGGGCGCGCACCGCATGCAGGTGCCCGAGGGCCCGCGCCGCGCGGTGCTGGAGAGCGCGGCAGCGCAGTTGGTGCTGGCGCTGGAGCGGCTCGCGAAGGGGCTGGAAGCCGGCGCGGTCGATGTGCAAGACAGCGCGGACGCGCTGCAGGCCCGCCGCGCGCTGTCGGCCTTGGGTGAAGCCGACGGCGCACCTGACGACGAGGCCGAGGCCGCGTTGCGCCTGGTACGAACGCAGCTGTCGTTGCTGTGGCTGCAGCTCGACGCGCTGCGCGCGCATGCGCAGGCCTGGCTGGCGCCGGAGGCGGCCGCTGCACCTGAACAGGGGGTGGTGCAGGCGCCGTGAACCGACCCTCCCGCGTGGCTCGATTCCATAGAGAAAAAGGGGCTCCCGCGCCCGTCCTGCCTGCGTGATCAGCTATGGTTTCGATAGCAGTTCGTTGCAGGCTCAGTGCACCGCAACCGCATCCGATGGCGAGCCTGGCAACCCGAACTGGCGCCACGCGCGGCGCAACTGCGTGTCCGAGCCGAAGCCCGACTGCTCCGCCGCCCGCGTGACGCTGGCGCCGGAGGCCAGCGCTGCCTGCGCGGTCGCCAGCCGCAGCTGCCGCAGCCAGGCCAGCGGAGCGATGCCCGCATGCTCGACGAACAGGCGCGTCAGGTGCCGCGGCGAGGTGTGCGCCACCTCGGCCATGCGCGGCACGTTCCAGTCGGCCTGGGGTTGTTCGCTCACCGCGTCCTGCACGCGGTGCAGCGCGGCGTGCAGGTGGTTGCGGTGTGCGAGGAAAGGCGACAGCTCCGGGTCGTGCGGCCCGCGGCGCAGTGCCACCACCATGCTCTGCGCCACCTGTGCGGCCAGCGCCTCGCCGCACAGGGCCGCGATGCGGTGCAGCACCAGGTCGATGCCCGTCGTCACGCCGGCGCTGCTGTAGAGCGGCGCATCCAGCACGAACACGCGGTTGGCCACCACGTCGCAGCGCGGCTCGAGCTCGGCCAACTCCTGCAGGTGGTGGTGGTGGGTGGTGGCCCGGCGCCCGGCCAGCACGCCCGCATGCGCGGCCAGCACGGCGCCGGCGCACACCGTGACCAGTTCGAGGCGTCCACTGGCGAAGCGTTGGCCGCGCAGCCAGTGCAGCAGCGCGCGCGCCTCGGGCGTGCCCACGTCGATGCGCCGGCCCGGCTGCCCGACGAGGACGACCCACGCCGGCTCCGGGCCCCAGTGCGCCGGCAGCGGCGAGAGGCCGGCGATCTGCACGCCGACCGAGCTGCGCGCACTGGGCGCCGGGCCCGCGAACTCGACGTGGAAGCGCGCGGGCCGTCCGCCGGCCACCAGCAACTGGTTGGCGATGCGCAGCGCCTCCGCCGGCCCGGCCCAGTCCAGCACCAGGCTGTCCGGCAGCAGGATGAAGACGACGCGGATCGGTGCGGGCTCGCTCATGGCTGCGCCCAGGGGTAGTCCATCTGCCGCGCCGTGGCGGCGGCCAACGCCGCATCGGCCAGCCGCGCCACCAGGTGCAGGCTCATGTCGATTCCGGCGCTGATGCCCGCGGAGGTGACCAGGCGGCCTTGGTCCACCCAGCGTTGCGAGGCATCGACCTGCAGCGCCGGGTACGCCGCCTGCAATGCGTCGGCATCTTCCCAGTGCGTGGTCACGGGGCCGTCGACGAGCACGCCGGCCGCCGCCAACACGAAGGCGCCGGTGCAGACCGATGCGGTGATCCGCGTGTCGGCGTGCGCCCGCGCGATCCAGCCCAGCAGCGACGCGTCGCGCACGCACGCGTCGACCACGCCGCCGGGCACCAGCAGCAGGTCGGCGGCGGGGGCGCCATCGAGCGCATGGTCGGGCAGCATCGCGAGGCCGGCGCGGGCGCGCACCGGCCCGGGTCGCGGCGCCACGCTGGCCACCGTGAAGAGCGGCGGCGCATCCGGCAGGCGCCGCGCGTGGACGCGGCTCGCGGTCGTGAAGACCTCGAAGGGGCCGGCGAAGTCCAGCACCTCCATGCCATCGAAGGCGAGGATCGTGATGCGGTGGGTGGGCATGGACGTCAGCGGCGCCCGGCCGCCCGAAGCCGCTGACGCGCCCCCTTGGGGGGCAGCGGTACGCGAGGCGATGAGCGTGGGGGCGTCATGCTTCAGCGGTCCGGCGGGGCCAGGCCGTGCTGCGCCGCGACCAGCGCTGCATGCGCCGCCAGGTCGACCGGCCGATGCTTCGCCGTGGTCGACGCGGGCCGGCTGGTGAGCGACGTCGTGCCCACCCATGCCCGCGCGGGACGGATCGGGCGCGGCTGGAAGCCACCGCCGCAGTTGGGGCAGACGTTCTGCAGGAGCACCTCGGCGCAGTCGGCGCAGAAGGTGCACTCGAAGCTGCAGATGCGCGCCTGCGTCGAGGCGGGTGGCAGAGCGGTGTTGCAGTGTTCGCAGGTGGGTCGCAGTTCGAGCATGGGGGAGGGCCTCTTCACGCGGCCTGGAGCGCGCCGGCGCGGGCCAGCGCGTCATCGACGGTGCACACGGTGGCGAAGCGGCCCTCGAGCACCGTGGCCGTGCGGGCCTTGATGTCCGCGGCCAGCAGCGGGCGGCCATCGGGCTGCCTCATGTCGAAGGTGAGCGTGGCGTCGAGCACGTAGTCCACCTCCCAGCCCAGGTCGGAGGCGTGGCGCGTGGTGGTCTCGCAGCACTGCTCGGTGCGGATGCCGCTCACGATCAGGCGCTCGATGCCGTGGCGCGTGAGCCAGACATCGAGCCCGCTGCCCACCAGCGCGCTGTGGCGGTGCTTGACGAAGCTGGCGGCGGCGTCGAAGTCGAGCAGCCCGGCGATGGGCCGCACAAGCCCGGACTCACGCGCGAAGGGATTGGCCGCCTCGGCGGGCGCATCGACGTGGAACACGCGTACCACCGGCACGTCGGCGGCGACACAGCCCTCGATCAGCGCGTTCTGCGCGGCGAGGTACGCCGGCACGTCGTCGGCGCGAAAGTAGGGGCGATGGCGGAACGACTCCTGGGCGTCGATCACAATCAGACAGGATTTCATGGCGGGTCGCGAGAGTGCATTTGTTGGGATGCGCCCGATTCTTCTGCGCGGAAGGCTGCCTGTCGCCAAAAAAAAAGACCAGTATCGATCATTTTGAGACATCACCATTGGTGGCCGGCCTTCGACGGAAGGCCTGCGGCTTCGGTCCGTGCAGGCCCGCGCGGACCGGTGGCGATCGCGCTGTCAGCAGGCGGCCGCGTCCCGGACACCGCCGCGCAGGGGCGGCTTCGCCGTCGGGTCAGGCCGAGGCGGGGGGCGGCAGGGGCATCGCGTGTGGTGCCGAGGTCCACATCGCAACGTCCGTGCCCTCGCCCCACATCCGATGGCCGCCCTTGTAGGAGGCCAGCGCGCGCGCCACATAGTCGCGGTCATCGCACTCGGGCGCCAGGGCGCCCAGCAGCGCGAAACTCTGCCTGTCGCGGGAGCCTTCGCGGATGCAGTCGGCTGCATCGGCCAGGCCGTCCACCAATCCTTGCCGCACCGGCAGGGGCAAGTGCGCCCAATCGAGCGAATCGCCGGGCTCGAGGCCCGCGTGCCGGAAGCTGGCGACCAGGTGGCGCGCTTCGGGCCGTGCGCGCGCATGGGCCAGTGCCCTGCACAGGTTGGAGTAGAACCGCGGTGCGACGTCCGCAGCGTCGGCGTCGCGCTCGATGATGTCCACGAAGGGGTCGCTGCCGTCTCCGTCCCACAGGTCGACGGCGGGGGGCCGGCGCGGCGAGAAGGTGCCGGAGCGACCGTCCAGCGCGATCTCGGCCTGCAGCTCGAAAGCCCCGTGGCGATCGCTCTCGTCGATATCGACGTGCGCGACGAGGTAGGCCATGTCGGTGGATGACCGAACCAGCAGGTGCCCGTCAGGGGCGCTCGATATCTCGGACCGTGGACCGACAAGGAGCACATCGGCCGGCAAGGGGTGCGAATCGTGCCATCCGAAGGCACCGATCCTTTCGGTGTGCGCGTCGTACAGCGTGGCCCGCACACGATGGTCCATGTGCAGCCACCCCGCCGGCAGATGGAGATGGCGCGGGCCGTCCCCCAGGAAGATCCACGCCGTGGTGTAGAGCCGAGCGGGCCTTGCGGCGATCGGGTCCCGCTCGGTCGGTGGCTGATCGCTGTGGTGCAGGGTGTCGATCGCCGCCAGGCCCGAGCGCGTGAGGTCGTAGCGCGAGGTCGTCTGCAGCCTGCACATGCGCAGCAACTCGAGCAGCGGGTAAGCGTAGATGCACGCGGACTTGCCGATGGAGCGTGCGACGGAGCGCTGTACCTGGGCCGACATGTCCGAGGTCATGAAAGTCATCGAGTTCATTGCGATCCTTGCGTTGACGGCGTGACGCGAAGATAGGACGCCGGCCCGGCGGGGTCTGTCTGATTGATGACAAATTGCACGAAATCGGCGCTCGCGAAGTGGCGCCGACGGGACGCCCATGTGCAGGCGGGAGACACCCCCGGGTGCCAGGCGCTGGGGGCTACCCGTGAGCCGGAACACGCCGCGCGGGACGCAGTTCGCCTGCCCCGGGGGGGCCAGGACTCCGGCGTCGACTCGCGCTACGTCGGGACCGCAGGCGGACGGCCTGTCGCTGCGCCTGGCGGGCGTCTCAGACCAGCCGCGCGGCCTGCAGCTCTTTCTTGAGGTACGCGTAGAAGAGCGGCGCCGCCACCAGGCCCGCGGGTCCGAACACCGCTTCGGCCGCGAACATCACGGCCAGCAGTTCCCACACGGCGATGTGCGTGCGGCTCCCCACCACCTTGGCGTTGATGACGTATTCGGCCTTGTGGATGAGGATCAGGAAGATCAGGCAGGCCGCGGCCGTGAGCGGCGACACCGACAGGCCCACCAGCGTGATCACCACGTTGCACAGCAGGTTGCCGACGATCGGGATCAGCCCGGCCAGGAAGGTGAGCGTGATGAGTGCCGGCGTGTAGGGCAGGCTGAGGTTCCACACTGGCAGGATGAAGAGCAGGAACACGGCCGTCAGGGCGGTGTTGAAGGTCGCGATCCAGAACTGCGCCGCCACGATCTGCCGGAACGCCTGGCCGAAGACGCTGATGCGCCGGTGCATCTGTGCCGCCAGCGGCTGGCGCAGGGCTGGCGGCCGTGCCACGGCCGCCAGCCCGCCGACGATCAAGCCGACGTAGGCGAAGAGCAGGGCGGTGAGCCAGGCCCGGCCCGCCAGTGCCAGCGAGCCGGCCTGGGTGCGCAGGTAATTGGCGACCATGTGCTGCACGTCGCCCGCCGCGGCGGGCAGCGAGGCGGCCAGGTCGGGCGGCAGTTTTTCGCGCAGGTCGAGGATGGTGCGGGCGATGTAGTCGAGCAGTTCGCGGTACTGCTGCGGTGCATCGACCACGAACTCGCGCGCCTGCGACAGGCCCACGCCCAGCAGCGCCAGCGGGCCCACGACGACGACGACGATGGTGAGCGCCTGGATCAGGCTCTGGATGCGCGCGGGCAGGCTTCGGCCTGCGGCGTCGGGGCGGGAGCGGGCGATCAGGCGCTCGGCGAGCCGGATCACGCCCCGCACGAAGGTGCGGGTGGCCAGGAAACCCACGCACACCGCCAGCAGGCCCACCAGCAGGTGGTTGAGCAGCATGCCCAGCAGGGCTGCGCCCATGAGGACGTAGCTCGCGCCGACCACCCAGCGCGAGGCCGGGGCCTCGTGGGTGGCGGCCACTGCGGCAGGTTCGGTGGGGCTCATGAAGAGCGCGGGATCGAGGCGGGACGGCGGAGGGCTGTGTAGGCGTCGGTTGCGCCAAGACCGCCGGAAGCGCCCATTCCATTCATCCCTGAATACTTTTGCGCCCTCTGCGAAACCTCTGCGCCCTCTGCGTTCGGCTGCCCGTATTTCACACGCGTCAGCCCACGACCACGGCAGCCCCGTCGCCGCGCTGGGCGATGGCGCCGATCTCGTACACCGTCTCGCCCTCGGCGCGCAGCGTGGCCGCGCAGGCGGCGGCTTCGGAGGCGTCGATCACGACCACCATGCCGATGCCGTTGTTGAAGGTGCGGTTCATCTCGATGTCGTCGATGCCGGCCACCTTCTGCAGCCACGCGAAGAGCTCGGTCTGCGGCCAGCTGCCCTTCTTCAGGTGCGCAGCGGTGCCTTCGGGCAGCACGCGCGGGATGTTCTCCAGCAGGCCGCCGCCGGTGATGTGGGCGAGGGCCTTGATCGGGTGTTTGGCCAGCGCGGCCAGCACCGGCTTGACGTACAGGCGCGTCGGCGCCATCACGGCCTCGCGGAAGGGGTGGCCGTCGAGGGTGGCGGGCAGCTCGGCGCCCGCGCGTTCGATCACCTTGCGCACCAGCGAGAAGCCGTTGGAGTGCACGCCGTGCGAGGCCAGGCCCAGCACCACGTCGCCGGGCTTGACGTCCTGGCCGGTGAGGATCTTCGACTTTTCCACGGCGCCGACGGCGAAGCCCGCCAGGTCGTACTCGCCGGGCGGGTACATGCCGGGCATCTCGGCCGTCTCGCCGCCGATCAGTGCGCAGCCCGACAGCTCGCAGCCCCGGGCGATGCCGCCGACCACGCGGGCGGCGGTGTCGACGTCGAGCTTGCCGCAGGCGAAGTAGTCGAGGAAGAAGAGCGGCTCGGCGCCCTGCACCAGCACGTCGTTCACGCTCATGGCCACCAGGTCGATGCCCACGGTGTCGTGCATCTGCCATTCGAAGGCCAGCTTGAGCTTGGTGCCGACGCCGTCGGTGCCCGAGACGAGCACCGGCTCCTGGTAGCGCTTGGGCACCTCGAACAGGGCGCCGAAGCCGCCGATGCCGGCCAGCACGCCCTCGCGCATCGTCTTCTTCGCCAGCGGCTTGATGCGGTCGACCAGCGCGTCGCCGGCATCGATGTCGACGCCGGCGTCCTTGTAGCTGAGCGGGGTGGAGGAGGGCGAAGTCATGGTCGGCAGGCGGGAGGGGTGGAAGAGGCGCCGCCGCTCGATGCGGGCGGGCCGATAGAATTTCGGGTGATTTTAAGGGCCGTCCCCGGGCGTTCCCGGCCGATCCCCCTCCCTTTCTCCCTCCCCATCCATGGCATGAAGCAGCTCGCGCTCGACATCGGTCTGCAGGCCGGGCCGACCCTCGCCAGCTTCTTCGCCGGCCCCAACGAGGCCGCCCTGCGCCACCTGCAGCTGTGGGTGGGTGCCGGCCGAGGGGCCGTGCATTCGCCGGTGCCCACCTACCTGTGGGGCGAGGGTGGCAGCGGCAAGACGCACCTGCTCGAATCGGTGCGCACTGCGCTGCGCGAGCAGGGCGCCGAGGTCGGCTGGCTGCACCCGGGCCTGTTCGAACCGCTTCCCTTCGACGAGCGCTGGAGCGCCGTGGTGATGGACGACGTGCACCTGTACACCGCCGTGCAGCAGCATGCGGCCTTCAACTGGTTCGTCAACGCGCAGACGCTGCAGCGCGGCGTGGTGGCGGCCGGCAGCCTGCCGCCGGCCGACCTGCCGCTGCGCGAAGACCTGCGCACGCGCCTGGGCTGGGGCCACGTGTTCCAGCTGCAGGTGCTGAGCGAGGCCGAGCGCCGCGCCGTGCTGCGCCAGGCAGCCGATGCGCGCGGCGTGATGCTGTCGGACGACGTGATCGACTACGTGCTGCACCGCTTCAGCCGCGACCTGGGCAGCCTGATGGAACTGCTGGAGCATCTGGACGGCTACGCGCTGCGCACCCAGCGGGCGGTGACCATCCCGCTGATCCGCTCCATGCTGGAAAACGAATGAGGCGCCGCGAGGCGCCCGACCACTGAATTCATGATCAAGACCTTCATCGACAAACTCCTGGGCAAGTCCAAGGCCGGCGGCGCCAAGTCGCGCTTCGGCAAGCGCGAGGAGGTCGACGCCAGCGTGCACGGCATCAATCCCGACCTGGTCGACGAGCGGGCCAGGAACGTCGTCACCACGCTGCAGCAGGCCGGCTTCGAGGCCTACATCGTGGGCGGCGCGGTGCGCGACCTGCTGCTGGGCCTGCGGCCCAAGGATTTCGACGTCGCGACCAACGCCACGCCGGAGGAGGTCAAGGGGCTGTTCCGCCGCGCCTTCATCATCGGGCGGCGGTTCCGTATCGTTCATGTGGTGTACGGCCGGGGGCGCGAGCACGAGGTGATCGAGGTTTCGACCTTCCGCGCCTACATGGACAACACGGCCGCCGAGCAGGTCGCCGGCAACGAGCGCACCAGCAAGAGCGAGCTGGCGGCCATGAAGCACGCGGTGGACGCCAGCGGCCGCGTGCTGCGCGACAACGTCTGGGGTCCGCAGGACGAGGACGCCGCGCGGCGCGACTTCAGCGTCAACGCCATGTACTACGACCCGGCGCGGCAGATCGTGGTCGACTACCACCACGGCATCCGCGACGCCAAGAAGCTGACGCTGCGCATGATCGGCGACCCGGCCACGCGCTACCGCGAAGACCCGGTGCGCGTGATCCGCGCGATCCGCTTCTCCGCCAAGCTGGCAGCGCTGGGTTTCAAGATGGAGGCCAAGACCGCGGCACCCCTGGTCGACTCGGCCAAGCTGCTGGCCGACGTGCCGCAGAGCCGGCTCTTCGACGAGATGCTCAAGCTGCTGCAGACGGGGCACGCCATTGCCACCATCGCGCAGCTGCGCAAGCTGGGGCTGGCCAGCGGCATCTACCCGCTGCTGGACGTGGTGGTCGAGCGCGCCGACCAGCCCTTCGTGAAGGCGGCCCTGGCCGACACCGATCGCCGCGTGGGCGAGGGCAAGCCGGTGGCGGCCAGCTTCCTGCTGGCCTGCGTGCTGTGGAACGACGTGCGCGAGGGCTGGCAATCGCGCATGCAGGACCAGGGCGGCCAGCGCGGCCAGGCACCCTTCCCGGCCCTGCAGGACGCCATCGACGACGTGTTCAACGCCCGCATCGGGGACGTGTCGGGCCGCGGCAAGCTCGCGGCCGACATGCGCGAGATCTGGATGATGCAGCCGCGCTTCGACAAGCGCAGCGGATCCACCCCCTACAGCCTGGTCGAGCAGGCGCGCTTCCGTGCTGCCTTCGACTTCATGCGCCTGCGCGCCGACGTGGGTGAGGTCGACGAGGCCATCGCCGAGTGGTGGCAGGAGTTCAGCACCGCCGACGACCTGCGCCGCCAGGACCTGATGGACCAGGTGCGGGCCGAGCAGCGCAAGGGCCAGCGCCAGCCGGGCCCGCGCGTGCACGTGCGCGCTCCGGCACCGCGCGCCCCGCGCGAGGCGCAGGAGGCCGCGGTCGATGCCGCGGACGACATGGTGGCCGAGACGGAGGCGGCGGGCGAGGCGACGCCCGGCGCGCCGCGCAAGCGCCGCCGGCG